>NBNH01000327.1 GCA_004379115.1 Actinomycetales bacterium mxb001 | reverse complement strand
GAGCCCACGCAGGGCGAGATCGACGTGGCGGGCATCTCCATCGAGGCGGGGCCACCCACCCGCCAACGCCGCAAGCAGATCCGCCAACTGCGCACCCAATGCGGCATGGTCTTCCAGCAGTTCAACCTCTTTCCCCACATGACGGTCATCGACAACGTCATGGAGGCACCGCTCAAGGTCGGCAAGGAGTCAGCGAAGGAAGTGCGCGAGCGTGCGATGGCCTTGCTGGCCGATGTCGGCATGGTCGACAAGGCCGACGAGCACCCGATTCGACTGTCCGGAGGTCAGCAGCAGCGCGTCGCGATTGCTCGCGCGCTGGCGATGAGGCCGCAGGTCATGCTCTTCGACGAGCCGACCTCGGCCCTCGATCCCGAACTCATTCATGAGGTCTTGGCCGTCATGCGAAGACTGGCGCAGGATCACTCGACGACGATGATCGTGGTCACCCACGAGATGGGATTCGCGCGCGAGGTCGGCACGCACATGTGCTTCTTCCACGAGGGCGTCATCCTCGAGCAGGGGGCGCCGGCCGACATGTTCGCTTCACCCCAGCGTCCCGAGACCAAGAAGTTCCTCGACGCGGTGATCTGACATGGCCTCGAAGTGGAGCATCGGCTCGGAAGACTCGTTCCTGTCGATCTACTCCAAGAACTCGTTCCTCTCCATCGGTTCAGTGGGATCCGTGCTGAGCGTCGGATCGATCGGCTCGGCGCTGTCGCTCCTCTCGGTGGGTTCCTTCCTCAGCGCTGGATCGCTCATGTCGTCGATGTCCCTGCTATCGGTGATGTCCCACCGTGGCCGCCGCTCGGTGAGCTCCGCATCCTGACCGGATAGCGACCGCTTCTCGTGCCTCCCGAGGTGGCCTAGGGCTCAGCCTGGTAGCGGGAGGTGCCCATGTCCGCCGTCATGACGGCAGCCGGCCTCACGTCCGAGCAGGCCGCGCAGCGCCTCGCGGCGGACGGGCCCAATGAACTGCCGGCAGAGCGCCCGCGCGGATTCCTGACGCTGACCTGGTCGGTGCTGCGCGAGCCGATGATCCTGCTGCTGCTTGCGGCGGCGGCCATCAGCTTCCTGCTCGCTGAGGCGGCCGACGCGATCATCCTGCTGCTGTCCGTGCTGATCGTCGCGCTGATCTCGCTCTACCAGCAGCGCAAGACCGAGAACGCCCTCAACTCTTTGCGCCAACTCAGCGCACCGCGCGCGCTCGTCCGTCGAGACGGGGTCGCCCTTCGCATTCCGGGACGAGAGGTTGTGCGGGGAGACATCGTCCTGCTGTCCGAGGGCGACCGCGTGCCCGCGGATGGCGTCCTTCGGCAGGCCGCGAACTTGCGCGTCGATGAATCCACGCTGACCGGAGAGTCCGTGCCCGTCCGTAAGGAGGCCACGGATGCGGATGCGATGGGGCCACCCGGCGGCGATGGGACACCCTGGGTGTTCGCGGGCACGCTGGTGGTGGGTGGTCGCGGCGAGGCGGTCATCCTCGGCACCGGATCGGCCACGGAGTTCGGTCGCATCGGCCATGCCCTGCGCGACCAGGAACCGCCGCGCACGCGGCTGCAGCGGGAGTTCGATCGGCTCGTCGTGTTCTTCGCTGGCGCCGCTCTCACGACGGCCGCGATCGTGGTCGTCGTCTACGGGCTGACGCGTGGCGATTGGCTCGAAGGGGGCCTTGCCGGAATCACCACCGCGCTCGCGGTCATCCCGGAGGAGTTCCCGGTCGTCTTCAGCGTCTTCCTCGCGCTCGGTGCCTGGCGCATCGCCCGTCATCGCGTCCTTGCTCGACGGCCACCGGCCATCGAGACCCTCGGCTCGGCCACCGTGCTCTGCGTCGACAAGACCGGAACCCTCACGCGCAACGACATGACGGTGCGCGAGATCTCCTACGGCGGGGAACGCTGTGTGATCGACGGCGTGCCGCCGCCGGTCACCGACGATGAGCGCCTGGGCCGTGTGGTGCGCACCGCAGCGCTCGCCTGTCCGCCGAACCCGGCCGATCCGATGGACCGCGCATTCGTGCGGCTGGCGGATCGCGCGCTCCCCGATTGGAAGGCCGACGCCGTTGCGCTGCTGCGGGACTACCCGCTCACCCCCGAGCAACTCTCCGTCGGTCAGGTATGGCGTCTGGCCGACGGGACGGCGTACGCGGCCATCAAGGGGGCGCCCGAAGCGGTGCTCGACCTCGTCGGTGCCGACAGCGATGAGCGGGAACGTGTCGAGCGCCTCATGGCAGCCGCAAGCGCGGATGGCCTGCGCGTCCTCGCCGTCGCCGGGGGAGTGGTCGATGCGGACCAGCTTCCCGACCATCAGTCCGCACTGCCGGTGTCGTTGCTCGGCCTGGCCGGTTTGCACGATCCCGTCCGTCCGGGCGTGCCCGACGCGGTCGCCGAGTGCGCGCGCGCTGGCATCCGCACCGTGATGATCACCGGTGACTACCCCGGCACGGCGATGGCCGTCGCGCGCGAGATCGGCATCCCGACCGAAGCGGGCTGCCTGACCGGTGCCGACATCGAGCACCTCAGCGAGCGCGAACTCGCCGACGCGGCGCGCACGGTGAGCGTCTTCGCGCGCATGGTGCCTGAGCGCAAGCTGGCGCTGGTGCGGGCGCTGCAGGCCGATGGCGAGATCGTGGGCATGACCGGCGATGGCGTGAACGACGCCCCGGCCCTGCGGGCCAGCGACATCGGCATCGCGATGGGGGGCCGTGGCACCGATGTCGCGCGTGAAGCGGCGGACCTGGTGGTCGTGGACGACGACTACGCCTCCATCGCGGCGGGAATCCGCCAGGGCCGCGGCATCTTCGCCAATCTCCGCAAGGCGTTGACCTACATCATCAGCGTGCACGTGCCGATCTACGGCATCGCGCTCGTCCCGGTGTTCGTCGCTGACTGGCCGCTGGTGCTGCTGCCGATCGAGGTCGTCATCCTCGAACTCATCATCGACCCGGCCTGCACGATCGTCTTCGAGGGCGAGCCGGTGAATCCCTCCGTCATGGAGGAACCCCCACGATCAGTCGACACGGCGATGTTCGGGTGGCGCGAGTTCGCCGTGGCCATCAGCCAGGGCATCGTGCTGCTGGCCATGGTGCTTGCGGTGTACGTCGGGAGCATGTGGTTCCAACAGCCCGATGACGTCGTGAGATCCATGACCTTCGTGACGCTGGTCGCGGGCAACATCGCGCTCATCCTGGCCAATCGCTCCCGGCACGAGTCGGCTGTGCGTGCGCTCCTGACACGTCGCAATCCGGCGCTGCTCATCGTCATCGGCGTCGCGGTCGCCATGCTCGTCCTGCTCATCGGCGTCCCTCCCGTCCGGGAGGCCCTGGCCCTGGGGGCCCTGACGCCCCTGGAATGGGCCCTGGCGGTCGGCGCGGGCTTGACCTCCGTGGCCTGGTTCGAGGCCTATCGCTGGCTGCGCCGCCGGGGAACCTGATCAGGCCTGAGCGCGTCCCCTTCGCTAGGGTCATATGGCCGCATGAAGGAGGAGTCCGTGACGACCGATGCCGTCGCCCCGGAGGAAGAGGCAGAGGACCGGATTCCCCGGGCCCGCGATGCCCGCCACCGCGGTGCCTACGTGGAGATGCTCATCTCCGCCGGACTCGGCCTAGTCGCCGCCCTCGTGCTGTCTATCGAGGCGATCACCTTGGCCGGCGACCCCAATGCCGCTCTGTCCTGCAACGTCTCGGAGACGATCTCCTGCACCAAGGTCGGGATCAGCTGGCAGGCCAACGTGCTCGGCTTCCCCAACTCCTTCCTCGGCCTGATCGCCGAGCCGGTCGTCATCACGGTCGCCATCGCTGGCCTGGCCGGCGTGCGGTTCCCGCGGTGGTTCATGAACACCGCCATGGTCTTCTACTCGATCGGCCTCGCCTTCGCCTACTGGCTGTTCTACGAGGCCTACTTCGTCATCGGCGCACTGTGCCCCTGGTGCCTGCTGGTCACCGTGACCACGACCACGGTCTGGATGAGCCTGCTGCGGGTCAACCTCTCCGACAACACCTTCCGGCTATCGGAACGGGCCCACGAGAGGGCGCTCTACGCCCTGCGCATCGGCGTTGACGTCTGGATCACGATCCTCATCATCGGCGTCATGGCCGCGATGATCATCTTCCGCTACATCTAGGCCTTGACCGCCTGGTTTACATATCCCTAGGATGTGTAAACTAAGGGAGGTCGCATGGACCAGGCAACCTGGCGTGATGCCAAGCGCTACCTGTGGATCCTCGGCCTCACCATGCCGCTGCTGCCCTTCCTCGCGGTCGGCCTCCACCAACTCACCGGGTGGGGCGTGTGGCTGTGGCTCGGGCCCATCGTCATCCTCGGCATCGTCCCGCTCATCGACTGGGCCGCGGGCCTCGATCCCTCCAATCCGCCCGACTCCGTCATCAAGGCGCTCGAGCAGGACCGCTACTACCGCTGGCTGACCTACCTCTTCCTCCCGCTGCAGTACGCCGGCTTCGCTCTCGCGTTC
>NBNH01000326.1 GCA_004379115.1 Actinomycetales bacterium mxb001 | reverse complement strand
GTATACGCACTTGTTCTTTAATGTAGGCACTTAAATCCTGCTGCCGTTTTGCTTGATCTTCATCAGAAGGGTTATCAAGAATCTCTTTTTGAATAGCTAAAGTTTCTTCGGCTTGTTGTAGTTTTTGTTTATCGAGTTCTAAACGTTCTTTATCTCTATCCAAAGCTTTTTTATCCTGTACAAAAGCTGAAGCTCTTTCTCTTTCTTTACGTTCTTGTTCTCGTTTAGCTTCAGTTGCTTTGCTGTAGAGAATATCTTCTACTATGTACTTACTAGCCTGGCTCCATAAAGCTCTAGCGCTGGCTTGTAAAGGAGCGGGGACTTCAGTTAATAGTTTTTCAGGTAATTGTTCTATTGTTTGCTTTAACTTTTCCTGGTCAACAGATAATCCAGCATTCTTACCACTAGCTTTTATGCTAAAAGGTCCTGAGTCAAATACCCTACTATTATCCTCTGGGTCTCTCCTTACAGATACATAAAATAAATCAGGTAGTACTTTATTAAGCTCTTCTAATCCATAACTAATAGACCTATCAACATATATATCAGTAGCTCTACCCAAATTAAACTTTTGGCCCCGCATCTGTATATAAGTAGTAGCGTTACCGTTAACTACTATAATATCATCCCGAACTCTATATTCTTTCTGAACGTCTTGCTCAAGCTCGTTCTTTTGTATAACTATTTCACCAATTTCTAAGCCTAGTTCAGAAGCACTAACCTGAAGAAAAGGAGGCAATAACTTATTAACTTCATCAACACCAGAGTTAATAAACGGATTAAAAACATCACCGCTGACAGTTACAGTATCTTTCTGCACGTCGTATACCATAGCCCCAACTGAAAAGTTTTTTACATAAACGTGACCATCTTGATCTCTTTCTATAACTACATTTACTTTAAGATAGTCTGGTAGTAAACTATTTAATAGGTCTAAAGCTACACTTTTAGCTACACCTAAAACTACATCGTTTATTAACTGGTCCCCAACTTGATCAAGAAAAGTCTTAGTCTTTTTCTTAGATTCTTTAGCAGAATCCTCCATGCACTTCTTTACTTCTCTTAGCTTCGTTAAATAATTCTCTAACTCCTTTTTCTCTTGTGCACTTACATCTTTATAAATTTCATCAAACTTCTGTTTTATTTCTTTATCATCGTATAACGTATACTTGTTACCTTTCCTAAATACCTCTACATTAATAGTTCCATCTTCTTTAATTAAAAGCTGTTGTTCATTAGCCGCTTGATAATTTATAGC
>NBNH01000325.1 GCA_004379115.1 Actinomycetales bacterium mxb001 | reverse complement strand
GCCAGGTGCGTCATCGTCGGCAGGCGCAAGGGAGCCGAGGACAGCACCACGGTGACCTTCACCATGGACGATGCCAAGCGCATGGGCGTAGGCGGTGGCGCGCAGTACGGCAAGATGCCGCGCCAGATGCTCGCCGCCCGAGCCACGTCCGAGTTGTGCAGGCTCATCTTTGCCGACGTAATCGGCGGTCTCATCAGCGACGTAGAAGCGCTGGATGGGGACGAGGCACCACTAGCCACGGTCACGCCGATGACCACGGCACGCAGGGCCAAGGCCAAGGCACAGCCGGAACCGGACATGCCCGAGCCCACGCCTGCCGTCATCCCCGAGCCTGAGCCGGACCCCGAGCCCGTCCTGGATGACGACATCGTGGAAGCCGAGGTGGTCGAGGAATCCGAGCCCGACCCGGTCGCCCTAGTGGAATCCAAATTGGGCGCCGAGGTCATCAGCGACGGGGCCAGCGGCATAGCCAAGGCACGTGAAGCGCTGCAGGCCGCCAAGAATCCCCCGACCGGGCCCATCACCGCCGCGCAGCTCAAGGCGCTGCAGGCCAGTTTCAAGGAATGCGGCATAGACGACCGGGACGACCGCCTCGCCATTGCCGCCAACCTGGCAGGACGGCCCGACCTGACCAGCGCCAATGACCTCACAGCAGCCGAGGCCAGGGCCGTGCTCGACGGCTTGGCCTTTGCCAAGGCCACAGACAACCCCCGCGCCACACTCAAGGAGGCGACGAAATGAGTTTCCCTGTCACGTTCAAGGCCCGCCTGGGCGCAGATCCAGAAATCACGTTCAGCGCCAACGGCTCGGCCGTCGCCCGAATGCGGGT
Source organism: Actinomycetales bacterium mxb001 (assembly GCA_004379115.1). Lineage (GTDB taxonomy): Bacteria > Actinomycetota > Actinomycetes > S36-B12 > S36-B12 > Mxb001. The sequence continues at coordinate 3,180 of NBNH01000325.1, read as the reverse complement.
GGTCACCAATGCCCGCCGCCTCGTGAATGGCGAATGGGAGGACACCGATACGTCCTGGTGGTCGCTCACAGCCTTTGGCCGCACGGCCGAGGCCGCCGTCGAGCAGCTGCACAAGGGTGACCTGGTCCTAGTCACGGGCAAAATCAAGCAGCGCGAATGGGAAAAGGACGGCATCAAGCGCACGTCAGCCGACGTGGTGGCCGATGACCTGGCCAAGGTGTGCAGGTCCGACCAGGTCCCCGCTCAGATCACGCCGGCCGCCACGGACGGCTGGGGCGAGGCGGCACCCTTCTGATGGCCGTTGACGCCTACACCGGCAGCCTGCTGGACCTCATCGCCCACGACCCCGGCCACGACAGCGCACGCACGGAAATAGAGCGCGTGATTTGGGGCGTGGCCTGTGAATACGACGGGCGCATTGACCCCAACATCGTGCGGGCACGTATCCCGGCCTGGGTCCAGCCGCAGCTCGTGGGCCCGACGTACCGGGCCATGACGCTCGCGGGCGACATTGAGCCCGACGGGTGGACGACTAACTCAGACCTCAAGGGCAGGAACAGCGGCAAGCCGCAGCGGACCTATCGCGTGAAAGGACAGTAGTGCCAATTGACGGATGGGCCGGTGAGATTCACCCGGCCGCAGAGTTGTTTCCACTTATGGAAGGTGACGAGTTTGACGCGCTCGTGGACAGTATTCGCAGTCAGGGACTCCGCGAGCCAGCGTGGCTGACCAAAGACGGCGCGCTGCTGGACGGTCGCAACCGCGTGCGGGCGTGTCAGGCCGCAGGGGTGAAGCCTGAGTTTCGGCAGTACGACGGCGACCAGCCGGTGGAGTTTGTCATTGCGCTAAATCTCAACCGTCGGCATTTGACGGAAGGGCAGAAGGCGTTTGTGGCGCTCAGCGCGGTTCCCTTGCTTGCTAAAGATGCTGAAGTTCGCCAGAAGGCCGGAAAGAAGCTAGACCTTCCCGCCCCGGGGCGGGAAGGTTCCAAGCACGATCGAGAGACCGTTAGTAGGGCAGCAAGACTCACGGGATCGTCTGGACGCTCAGTCCAGCGCGCCAAGCGCATTGACGATGCTGACAAAGAGTTGGCGGCCAAGGTGCAATCTGGCGAACTCCCGCTGAAGACGGCTGAGCAGCAATTGAAGCGCAAGCAAGCCCAGGAGCAGGAACAGCAAGCGCGCGTCATCGTCATGGCGTATGTCAACTCCGACGCCCAGGGCGACAAATGGCGCATGTACGTCGGAGACTTCCGCGAGCGGCTCAACGAGATTCCCGACGGCAGCGTTGACTTGATCTTGACCGACCCGCCCTACCCGCGCGAATTTCAGGAACTGTGGTCCGATCTGGCCAACCACGCCAGCCGCATCTTGGCGCCGCAGGGAATCTTGTGCGCCCTGTCGGGCAAGATTCAGCTGCCCGAGGTCATGGGCCGCTTGGGCGAGCATCTCAATTACGGCTGGATCTACTCGCAGCCGCTACCGGGGTCTCACTCCCGCATCATGGCTCGGCAGATTCTCCAGGCATGGAAGCCGTGGCTCGCCTACAGCAACGGCCCTTGGCCCAGCGGTCGCATCGACTGGCACCCAGACGTGCTGGACCCGTCGGCTAGGGCTAAAGGCAATTACCGATGGCAGCAGGACCCCGACCCGGCGCGAATGCTCATTGACGCGCTGTGCCCCCAAGGTGGCACCGTGCTGGACCCATTCACGGGAACCGGGTCATACGGCGTCGTGGCAGTGGACATGGGTCGCACATTCATCGGGATGGAAGCCGACTCTGACCGCTTCACTCAGGCTGTCAAGCGCCTTGGCGGCCAAGCATGACTTTCACTCAACGGTTGACAATCGCCTGCTACTACGAAGACCAGGTGCTCAATGCGTTGCGGCACCAGGGCTGGCACGCCGAAGCTTTTGGACAAGCCCTGCTGACTGAGCCCATGCGTAAGCACCTACGAATGCATGACACGCCTGCTCGATGGCTGCCCGACATAATTGCGGCCAAGGACGACGTGTTGGTCTATGTGGACGCCAAGGCATCAACCGCAATTCGCACAGGAAATCACGCCGTGGAAGACGACAGCACCCAAGCACTTATGCGCTGGCAGGACTTTCAGGGGGCACCGGTGCTCTACGCATTCCCCCATCACTCGGGCCACAGCCTAGTTCCGCTCAGTCTATGGAATGAGCACAAGCGGCCAGCGCCCTTTGTGGGTAACGGCAGCGGCACGCCGTTCAACGTGGCGCCATGCCAGGACATCTGCCAGTTAGTCATGGCGGTGGTATGACCTGCGAATACTGCGACCAGCCAATTCCCGACTACCGCACCCAATTGGTCGGCTGCTGCATCCCCGGTTCCTACCGCAATGCCGCCCAACGAGTCGGCAGTCTCGATGGCTACTACGCCGGCCCGAATCCACCGCCGCACGTCTTCGACTTCCTGCTCAAATACCCCGAGAAAGGCACCTAGATGGCCCTCAGCTGGGTCCGATTGGACACCGGATTGCCCGATCATCCCAAGATTTTGGGCCTCATCGGGGCCAAAAAGCACCGTTCTGTACTCGTTTACACGTTCGGTTTGGCCTACTCAGGACGCCACGAAACGGACGGTTTCATCCCGAAATCGGCCCTTCCGTTTATTCACGCGACCGACGCCGACGCCCGCGCCCTGGTCGACGCGCGGCTCTGGCATCACGTCCCCGGCGGGTGGCAAATCAACTCCTGGGATGAGCATCAGCCCACGTCAGAGACCAGTGCCAAGCGTGTGGCTGGGCTCAAGCGGGCCAGTCGCAAGGGTGGCTGCGTCAAGAACCATGGCCCCGATTGCGGCTGCTGGAAGGACCATAAATGAGTGCCTACAAGGCAGTGGCATATGCCACGTGGCATGTGGCAGTGCCATCGCGAGTGCCTACACACGTACACACGTACACACACACCCACGTTGTAGTTACTTCCGTGGAGATATGTCACTTAGTTACGCGCGCGAAAGGCAGCCAAAATGAATTCGGAAACTAACTGCTTGCTGCCGCATCGCGAGCCGAAAACGGCCACCGCGGGAACGCATCTGTGCCCCGGTCACTACCGCTGGATGCTCGCAGGGCTACGCGACATCGTGGATTCCTACGCCCTGCTGCCGTACTTCTTCGCCCCCGGAACCGCCGTGGACGACGGCCGACAGGTC
>NBNH01000324.1 GCA_004379115.1 Actinomycetales bacterium mxb001 | reverse complement strand
CAATAAATGGGATGGATTAAGCTACTCAACAATATACGAGCTGTATGATCAAAGATGTCTATACTGTGACTACGGGACAGCAACATGAAAATTGAATCACAAGATCCAAGTATGCGCTCAATTATAGATTGGATAGAGTCTTCTAATCAATGGGAAGCATTTGTACAAACTAGCACCTTTCCTGCAAAGCTCTTAGAACAAGCAAGTAAAGCTAGGTTTGTTCTTGTTAGTCCAATCGGAGATGTGTTGATTCCAGATGAATTTCAGGAAGAAGAGCATATCTGGCATATTGAGTTACATCTAGATACGTGCAATTACAGCACTTTACTAGATATTGAGATTGCTTTTAATGACTTTGTTCAGGAAAACTGGGAATCTAGAAGCTACTAACAACAACTCTGTGACATTAACTAACCTAGCCTGCAAAGCTAGGTTTTTTAGTATACATGTATTAAGTAAATATTTTTAAAAAAATAACAGAGTCGGCTGCGATTCACGCCCTTCCCTGTTATAATGATTCTTATACAAAACTCTAGGGCTATTATAGCATGAATCACTTTTCATATCCAACTCGGACAATTATTTATTCCCCAGAATTATCCAGAGAGTTCGGGGCAGTTACCGCTTCAATACTTTACCAGCAATTAAATTACTGGTTCTCTAAGAAGAGACAGTTTTTTAAATACTTGGCTCCTCCAGCTGAACCAGACATTGACAAGACACCACACTACAAAGCTGGTGACAGCTGGACGGAAGAACTAGGTTTTAGCATACATGAGTTCAGAAGTGCCTTTGATAAGATGGGTATTCGCTATAATTCTTTAGCTAAATATAAGAAAGCTAAAGATAACAATACTGTCTTTAACAAAGATGGTAAACAATATTTATTTGCCTCATTCATAGATAAGCGTAATAACTTAACTTATTACGTTAAGAACTGGGACTACGATAAAGAGTTCCAGCAAAGAGTGTTTGGAATTGATGTGGATAAGTTGCCATCTGATGAAGTCATTGAAGATACCAAGCGTAAAAGCGCTGGGAACGCTAAAACAACACTTTCGCGAGGTAAAAACACTTTCGTTCGCGATGTTGAAAAAATCAATCTCCCAGATCCACTAGATGACAGAGAAGAAAAGAATAAATATAAAGAGCAGAATGAGGAAATTTCTTCTTTGGACAAAATTCCAGAAATCAAGAAAGAAACGGAAAATCCCTCCGTTGGGGAAATTAAACAAGCGCCGCCCGCCCCCGCGTCTTGTCAAGGCGTTAAGAGTGGATTGAGTAAACCGCTGCATCGTCCAAAGCATACATTTAAAGGAACAGAACTTAGCGTGCCATCGGATGAATGGATGGATGGACAAAATCCTAAGAGTGATTTTGCAAACTGGCTTCTCCAAGAAAAAATAAAAGAGAATCCCAACAAAACTGATTACAATAAGTTGCCCAATATTAAGAATGAGATTAGAAATGACTGTCATAGAGCAGATGGGTATTGGATTGCTTATCAAAAGTTTTTGATAGAGCAAAAACTAGCTGAGGAAAGAGCTGAACGGATTAAAGCAGCTAAGATTCAAGAACAAAGAGAAGCAGAAATTTTAAAGGCACAAGCTGAATGGGAGTTAGTTCAAGAAGCTGAAATGTGCGGAATGTCTTTGGACGAGTACAGAGATTATAAG
>NBNH01000323.1 GCA_004379115.1 Actinomycetales bacterium mxb001 | reverse complement strand
GGTCACCAGCCTCGATGCCGATGTCACCAAGGTGGCTGAGCGTGAATGGGCAGAGTGCCTGCGCATCGGTGAGCAGAACGGCTGGCGCAACGCGCAGGCGTCGGTGCTGGCTCCCACCGGCACCATCGGCTTCATGATGGACTGCGACACCACCGGTGTGGAGCCGGACTTCTCGCTGGTGAAGTTCAAGAAGCTCGTGGGCGGCGGCTCGATGCAGATCGTCAACCAGACGATCCCGCTGGCGCTCAAGCGCCTGGGCTACACCGACGAGACCATCGAGGCGATCGTCGAATACATCTCCGAAAACGGCCACGTCGTCGACGCGCCCGGGCTCAAGCCCGAGCACTACGCCGTGTTCGATACGGCCATGGGCCAGCGCGCCATCACCCCGATGGGTCACGTGCGCATGATGGCCGCGGTGCAGCCGTTCCTGTCGGGTGCGATCTCCAAGACGGTCAACATGCCCGAGACTGCCACGATCGAAGAGGTCGAGGAGATCTACTTCCAGGGCTGGAAGACCGGCCTGAAGGCGCTGGCGATCTACCGCGACAACTGCAAGGTGGGCCAGCCCCTGTCCGATGCCAAGGCCAAGAGCTCCGACGCCGACGCCAGCGAGGCTGTCATCGTCGAGCATCGGCCGGTGCGCAAGCGCCTGCCCAAGGCGCGTCCGTCGCGCACCACGTCGTTCAGTGTCGGCGGCGCCGAGGGCTACATGACGGCGGGCTCCTACCCTGACGATGGCCTCGGTGAGGTGTTCCTCAAGCTCGGCAAGCAGGGCTCCACGCTCGCCGGTGTCATGGACGCCTTCTCGATCGCCATCTCGATCGCGCTGCAGTACGGCGTCCCGCTGGAGGCGTTCGTCTCGAAGTTCGTCAACATGAAGTTCGAGCCGGCCGGCCTGACCGACGATCCCGACATCCGCATGTCGCAGTCGATGATGGACTACATCTTCCGTCGTCTCGCGCTCGACTACCTGCCGGCCGAGAAGCGCGCTGAGCTCGGCATCTTCACCGCGGAGGAGCGTGCCGCCACGGTCGCGGCGACCTACGGTGCGCCCGCACCGGCCACGGTCGTCGAGGACGAGGTTGTCGCCGACGCGGTGGTCGAGGAAGCCACGCCCGGCGTTGCCACGGCTCCGGTGGAGGTTCACTCCTCGGCCGAGCTGCTGGAGGCGCTCACCGGCACCGCGTCCGATGCACCGCTGTGCATGACCTGCGGCGTCAAGATGCGCCCCGCCGGCTCGTGCTACGTCTGCGAGGGCTGCGGGAGCACCTCCGGCTGCAGCTGAACCTCGTCGACAAACCCCCCGCTGACGCTACGTAGGCGGGGGGTTTGTCGTCTGCGCGACGGTCAACGCTACTGGGGGATACCCTCCTTGAAGCCCTCCCGATGAGAGAAGGTCCTCCCATGTGCACCGCCCTCACCTACTTCGACGCTGCCTCCAGGCCCTACGTTGGCCGGACCGTGGAGCTGGACCTCGAGTTGCCGTATGTCCTCGCGGTCGTCCCGGCCGGGACGCACTTC
>NBNH01000045.1 GCA_004379115.1 Actinomycetales bacterium mxb001 | reverse complement strand
CTGTACCGGTGATGAAGTAGGCCTGGGTCATGGGTGTTCTAATTGTGCTGGGCATGGATCGTGAGCACATTGTAGGTGAGAGGGAGACCGCGGGGCGACCGCAGCGCCTCGTAGGCTTCAATCAGGCGGCTTCGCGCGGCACGATCGAGGGGTGCTTGCTGCGCCGACGGCAAACGGTTGGCGCCCACGCCCCGAATCGAATGGCGCAAGGTATTGAAGTCGGCGTGCCAAGTGGTAACGGGTTGGCACCGGGCAGTGATAAGCGGCATGCCACTTTGTTGAAACGCATCGCGCACGGTCGTTTCTTGCGGCATGGCGAGCAAGTGTGCAGCGGGAGAAAGCTCGGCCGAACGGAACGCGCTGGCCATTTCATGAAAGGTGCCATCCACTAGCGTGGTCAGCCACAGGTGCGCGCCCGGCTTCAATACACGCATGGCTTCGTCTAACGCATGGCCTACATGGCACCATTGCCAGGCCAAGCTCGACATATACAGATCGATGGATGCATTGGCTAACGGTAAATGCTCCAGATCACCGTTGATGGCGAGCGCATCACTCGCGCTTGAGTACTGCTCTAACATGGCTTCGGCAAAGTCGACGCCCAATAAGGTGGCGTCGGGGTAGGTCCGCTGCAGTTGGTGCAAGCAATAACCTGTGCCGCAACCTGCGTCGAGGATGTGGCCTGTAAAGTTTGAAGGAAGTGCGGCGTGCATGTCCTGAATCAACTGATCGGCCACTTGCTGTTGCAGTCGGGCACTGGCTTCGTAGACACTCGCCGCGCGATTGAAACTTTGGCGTACCGGGTGCGTACTCATGCATGCTGCTCCATGAAGCCGTGTAGGCGATCAGCGATCTGCCGGGCGTGCGTTAGCGGTAGTGCATGACTTGCATCTTTGATCATCTCCAGTGGCGCGTTCAAAGCCTCAGCGAGCCATGCCGCTGCTGCGACGGGAACAACCGCATCTTGCGCCCCGTGAATGAGCTGCGATGGGGTAGTGACCGAACTTACGCTGGTGCGGAGATCGATATTTCTTAAAAGTTGGAGTCCGGCGGCAAGCTGAGCTGGGTCACCGTCATTGCAATGGTGAAGTGCTTCCGTCAGCACCCGGTCACGGCTGGCGGCAACATCGCCATGGCGGATCAGCATGGAGAACCGTTTGAGCAAGGCTACAGGGTTCTCTGCCAGGCGTTGGTCAAAATCATCGAGGAGCGATGCGGGTTGGCCGAGTGCCCAGTCGTCGCGATTCATAAAGCAAGGGGTACTCGCCATCAGCGAAAGCGACGCAATGCGTTCCCCCATTGTATGGCTTAGTGCCAAAGCCAGCTCACCGCCCAGCGACCAGCCGACAAGGTGTGCGCGTTCCGGGATCATCGGTATGAAGGCTTCGATGGTCTGACTCAGGCTACCCGAAGTGAGCGGAAGTTTGGGCGCCAGTAGTTGGTCGCGATTGATCCCGTGACGTACCAGCGCATCGATGAGGGGTGTCCAGATGGCGGGGGTAAACCCCCAGCCATGCAGCAGGATGATCTTGGCGGTCTGAACGCTCATACAGCCTTGGCCAGGGCGTCCACAAGCCCGGTGATATGTCCCGGCGTATGGGCGGCCGAGAGTGAGATGCGTAAACGGGCCGAACCAACGGGGACCGTTGGCGGCCGAATCGCCGGTACCCAGTAGCCCTGTTCCAGGAGCTTGGCGGCTACCGCCAGCGTTTTGACGTTATCCCCAATCACCAGGGCCTGGATGCCAGTGCGCGATGGCACCAGTTCAAACGGAAGGTTCAGCGTTGTGATGCCTGCGCGCAGCTCGGCAATACGGCGTTGCAACTGCGCGCGGCGCTCGTCACCCTGCAAGATC
>NBNH01000322.1 GCA_004379115.1 Actinomycetales bacterium mxb001 | reverse complement strand
TCGTTTTAATTACGTTTTTTAAAGTTTTTTATTTATTTTTTTTATTATTATGTAACTTAAACTTCAGATAAAAATGTTTAACTCCTGCCGCGAGCTACAGTTCTCTCTCTCTCCAATTACTCTGTTTATGGGACATAACAACACCGGTAAATCTTCTATTTTAAGACATATTTACTATAAACGTAATCCCGAAAAAGTTCTCTATTTGAACTCCCGCCGCTCTATAATCCCTAACTATTACTACCTTAAAGAACCTATTAACCTCTTCGCAGGTATTAACGGTCAGTATATCTATCCCTTCTTTATCTCTCTTAAAAAGTCAGTCCCTAACTTTGAATCTTCTCTCTCTGATCTTTTTTATGACCTTAATCTTCTTAAATCTATCTCTCTAAAACAGTCTACTACTAAAACTAATAAGTATAAGATTATTGCTAAGACTTTAGATGGCTCTAAAGTAGAAGTTAATAAGTTAGGTACTTCGGTTAACTCTTTACTTCAGTTAATTATTTTGCTAGAGTTTGTAGAGAAAGACACCACTATAGCTTTAGATAATCCTGAGGCGGGATTAGACCCTCAGTTGCAAGCAGTTTTAGCTGACTTATTTATAGAGTATTACAACACTAAAAACCTACAGTTCTTAGTGGAAACTAATAACATTAACTTCCTAAGAAGATTTCAAAGACGTATAGCTGAAGGTTCTTATTATAGTACTAAGTTTAAAGTATATAATGTTTACTTGGATAATAAGTATGAAACTAAGTTAACTCAGGCTTTAGTGGACGAAGACGGTAATATAACTAATTGGGATGATGTACTAGGTGATTCATCTACATCTCTAGAAATTGAAGATTTAGATGCTATTCTACAAGCTAACATCTTAAAAAAGTTAGAAAGTACTAACAATGTTGAAGCTTAACTAAAATCTTTCTTCTATTCTTTTTTTTTTAAACTTCTTACTTTATTAATGGTAGCCGGGGCGGCTACCTTTTTTATTTCACCCTTGATTAACCTGTACTTTAAATTATCTATTCTACATTCTTTTGTCTTCGCTTAACCTCTTTTATAAAACCTCCACAAAACCATACTTTACCTCTACCACTCTTCTTAACGTTACTACCTATTAAATAGTTACTATATGACCAACTCTACTAATCTATTTTATAACCCTGTACTACCTTTAACTTATAGCCCTATCGCTTTAGAATTAGTCTCGGCTTATAAACTTAACGAGGTGACCCCTACTATCGACTTTACTAAGTATTCTCTTTATATCCAACCACCTCGCTCCTCTCGCCCCTCTATTCAACACTACCTCCCTCAACCTTTTCGCATCCAATTCCCTTCAAACGGTATTCTTAAACTAGAACTCGTCCCCTCCGATATTTACCTCCCTATTGGTCGCTATCAGGTCTCCTACTATAAAGAAGATGTCTCTAAACCTCTTGATAAACAAGTTTGGATCGTTCGTAGCCGCCCTTTAATCTCCTCTTACAGCTTCCTTCTTAATACTAACCCTTATTTCCTCCCACTCTCTTTCTGGGATGTCCTTTCTGTTAACTCCTCTTCCTCTTTCTCTTTTGAGAATAATATGCTTAATGTCTTCTCTGATAACTTACTTAATACTATTATCAATATCACATTTCAACCGGCTTTGACTATAAACCAATTAATTGAATACAACATAAACTCACTACCAAATTAACAGTACTGGTTATTAATAAACAACTCATACTTATAAGGTTAGGATTAAAGGTATAAACGTATAATGCTCCCATTTATTTCAAAACACTTGATGGCTCCATTAGGTCTGACAGCAGCAGCAGGTTTAGCTGGTGCTACTCTTTTTTCGTCTATAACCTTAAATTCAGACCCATTAAAACCTGCAAAGTCATCTTTTTCTTTGGCATCTGAGTTCGTACAAAACTCCTTATTCCTTAACCCTTATGAAAATCTATATAACCAGTACGGCCAACAATATTCCCCTAAACTTCAAGGTCGCTTTAGCCACGATTACACTACATTCTTTCAAGACGGCAATTTCTTTAAACCTATTTCCGTAAGTGATGATACTTACGTCATGCCTTCCTTTTTTCAATCTAAAGAAAGACAGGAAACTATTGATGCCGCAGATAACTTGTATGAACGGGATAAATACATAACTCCTTATGAAAGAGCTATAAACACCTCTGTTGGTGCTTTATCCGGTCTAGCTCTAACCGGTGTTTTATACGGTGTCAGCAATCTTATTGTTAAAACGGGTGGCCCCCCTACAAAGAATTATACGGCGCTTCAGTATCTATTTGAAAGTGAAGTTATTGGATACAATAAAAGCACTGTCCCTTCAACTAAACCAATAACTAGACCAACACGCTACTTACCCACAAATTTTATGCCCGCTACTATAGGCGCAATTACAGGTTACGCTGTATCAGGTGCCGAGGGCGCTGTTGTTGGTACTATGCTTGGTAGTTATATAGGAAGTTATCTTCTTATGAAAGAAGAGTTTGGACCTCAACTTAAACCATATCTAGCAGGTGCTTTATATGGCGCTTTAGCGGCTAATATTATTATTGATAGTCTTAAAACCTTTAACGTGGAAAAGAAAGAATATCAATACTTTACCTCCTCTTCTTCAATTAAAAACTCTGGTGTTAAATCTAATATTTTTAATCCTGATTTCTACAAGTCTTCTGACCCTTATTCTATCAAACTAACACAACTACAAGAACTTATTAGCCCTAATACTACCAGGAATAACTCTTTTACTGATAATACTTATAGCCCGGGCTATAAGAGCTTTACACGTTTAGATTTTAGAAATACTATACTAAAATCCTATAAACCTAACTATCGGGCTAATAAGCTATATAAAATAGAACCCACACAAACTAGTAATGAACTAAAAACAGAAACCAACGTATTTGATTTCCTTAAACCATTACCCGCTGCTATATCAGCTTCATTCTTTGCTTCTTTACCTCTCCTTTTAACTACAGCCCTGGGCACTGAAAAAGCTAACTCCTTTAAGAAAGAACTTCCTAAAGGACTTGTTAATTTCTGGAATATCTTTGGAGCTTATGAAGCTCGACAAGCTAATATTAAGGCTCAAGGTGAAATAGTAGAAAGTAGTTTGGGTCTATTATCTAATGTATATAAAGGAGAAGTGTCCCAAACCTTTAAATCTACTTCTAATCTCGCTAAATCTACTACTAACTACTTTAAATCAGAAGTTGTTAAAAACCTTAAATCCTTTTCTTTACCTTTGGCTGTAGGTGTGCTTGTATATAGCCAACTATCTGCTTATCAGTATAATAGGTCTTCAGAGCTAGTAAAAGATATAGATAAAGGTTATACACCAAATAATAGCATTAAACTTAATAACGCTCCTTTAAATACTATAAGTTACGCGGCACTTGGAGCAGTTATTGGTGGGACTACAAGTCATTTTTTATCAAAGTTTCCTGTCTATAGAAAGCTTTCTTACAGTGTACCTTTTACTAGTTTAATAGGTGGAGCGATCGCCGGGGCTGCTGAACTACAGAAGGCTACTGTAACTAAGGATAACACCTCTATCTTACCTAATACCCTTGTAGGTACTGCTATTGGGTTTGGTTTAGCTTTTCCATTAACTGAATACTCTAAAAGATTACAAGGAGGAAGTAAAAAGTATCTTAAAGGTAATACTATTAGTTCTGCTGTATTTGGCTCTATTATAGGGGCTATATCAGGTTTTATCTCTTCTTATAAGTATGAATCACATTCTGAAACTCCTAGTAACTACAATAAAGACCCTGTAATAGTAATTAATCAAGCTAATATACCAGCGGGTACAGATCCAAAGACTGTTAAACTTGCTAATGAACTTATTGATAACTCAAGATATTTAGCTGAGGGTATGGCAGTTAGACTAGACAATAGTCATATATTCTACGATTCAGGCACTATAGGAACTGGTTTAATGAGTTTCCTTAAAGGCTCTAAAGATAATACCCTTTTAGGTGCCTTTTATGAGCTATCTTCTGATAAAGAGTTTTTAGGGCTACTAGCAACTAAAGCAAAAGATGAAGGTATTGTTGTATCAATGGGAGGTAATATTTCTCTTACAGGGGGTATTGATGGAGCCTATAAATCTATTCTTAACTCTTTTGGCTCAGGTGGACCAGGCGCGGCTATTACTTATAAGATCTCTGAGATTATCAACTCTATATCCAAAAACAGTACAGGTACAAATGTTTATAAAACTCTAGAGGAAAAGCGTAATCCTAATATTGATAGTAATGATAGCGGCGCGCGAACTATTAATTCTTTACTGTTCGGCGGGCTGGGTTTTATCACCGCACCTGTTATAACTAAAACAATATCTAAGATATACTTTAATAACTCTACTAAAGGTATCTTCTCTAATAAGAATATATTTAGTAAGCTTCTTGTGGGCTTTATGTCCGGCACCTTAGGTTATAATTTTGCCTCTACTACTCTTGATAGTACACCATATAAACATATTGAACAGGCAGCAGAATACTTTACAGGTACACCTATAGATTCTCTTAAAGCTTATGGTTTAACTATTGGGA
>NBNH01000321.1 GCA_004379115.1 Actinomycetales bacterium mxb001 | reverse complement strand
CGGCATCCTCGCCGTCGTCGGCTACACGTGGTGGCAGGGCCGCTCGCGCCCCGTGCTCGACGTCCCTGAGGCCACGCCATCCGCCTCCGCCTCCATCGCCGACGTCGTCACCGTGCATGTCATCGGCCGCGTACGCCGGCCCGGCGTGGTCACGCTTCCCTTCGGCTCGAGAGTGGCCGATGCCGTTGCTGCTGCCGGAGGCGTGAAGGAGGGAGCCACATCTGGTGACCTCAATCTCGCGCGCGTCCTCGTCGATGGCGAGCAGGTCGTCGTCGGACGACGTACCGCCGCCCCTGGCGCGAGTGATGGATCGCCCACGACGTCATCGGGCGGCGCTGTCAACCTCAATACGGCCAGTGCTACCCAGCTCGAGGAGTTGCCCGGTGTCGGGCCCGTGCTGGCGGGGCGCATCGTCGCGTGGCGCGAGGCCAACGGGCCGTTCGCGAGCGTGGAGATCCTCGGCGAGGTCACGGGCATCGGCGATGCCCTCCTGGCTCAACTTCGCCCGCTGGTCGTCGTGTGAGGCACCTGCGGCTGGTGCCCGCGGCGATCGCCGCCTGGTCCTGTGGTCTGGCCACCGTCCTGCTGGCCCCGTTGTCGATTGCACCGGCTCGCATCGTGGGCGTCGCCTCGCTGGTGGCCGGTGCGCTGATGCTCGCCGTCCGCCTCCGACGATTCTTTGCCGTTGCCGCCGTCTGCCTGGCCGCGGGCACCGTCGCGATCACCGCATCCTGGTACGCCGAATCGCTCACCCTCGGCCCCGTCGCTGAGGCCGGCCTGTCCGGGCAGCGCGTCACGGCCGACATCACGGTGGGTGGCGACCTGCGCATCCGGGACGGCGTCATCGAGCAGCGGGCGACCGTCGACGAGCTCACGCGTGCGGCGGGCACGTGGTCGGTCAGCGCCCCGGTCGTCCTGCGCGTGCGTGATGAGCCCCTCACCCTGGGCAGTCGGGTGCGTGTCACCGCCCGCGCCAGCCCGGGTGATGTCGCGCGCGGCTACGCAGCGATCTTCACGATCGACACCCGCGAGGTTCTCGGCGCTCCGGGGCCACTGGCATCGATGGCGACCACGGTGCGCGGGGGATTGCGCGAAGCGCTCGATGGCGCCGCGCCGCGAGCGGCGGCTCTGGTCGAGGGCCTCGCGGTGGGTGATGAGTCCGCGCAGCCGCCGGGCCTCGCCGACGACATGCGTGCCTCGGGGCTCTCTCATCTGACAGCCGTCTCGGGCGGCAACACCGCGATCGTCGTCGGCGCGGTTCTCGTGGTGGCGGCCCTGGTGGGCATCGGCCTGGTCGGACGTGTGGTGCTGGCCCTCGCCGCCCTCGCCATGTTCGTCGTCATCGTCGGGCCGCAACCCAGCGTGCTGCGCGCGGCAACGATGGGCGTCGTCACTCTCGCGGCCATGCTCGCGGGAGGTCGACGTCGCGGCATCGCCGCGTTGGCTGGCAGTGTCGTCGTCCTGCTGGCCTGGTCGCCCGGCCTCGCGGTGTCGTGGGGGTTTGCCCTGTCGGTCGCCGCTACCGCCGGGCTGCTTGCGCTCGCGCCCGCTCTCGTGGCCCGGATGCGCGGCAGCGGCGATGTCCGGCGTCACCTCGCCGAGGCACTGGCGATGACGATCGCGGCGCAGGTCGCAACCCTTCCGCTGATTGCGGCGTTCGGGCAGGGCATCAGCCTCGTTGCCGTTCCCGCCAACCTGCTCGCCGCGCCAGCGGTGGTTCCCGTCACCGTCCTCGGACTCCTCGCCGCCATCGTCTCGCCGTTCAGTCCGCCGATCGCGCACCTGCTGGCGCGCGGAGCCGAGCCTCCCGCGGCATGGATCGCCGCGGTGGCCGAGCATGCCGCCGCTCTGCCCGGAGCCACGCTGCCGTGGCCGGGCGGACTGGGCGGCGCCGCGCTCGCCCTCATCGCCGCAGGTGCTCTCGTCTGGATGATCCGGCGGCAGCGTGGCCGTCATGAGCGGTCGTTCCAGCCACGCATCATCGCGCTCATCACCGTCGTGGTCGCTGTCGTGGCCACGCTCGCGCTGCGCCTTCCCGATCGGGCGGGCTGGCCGCCGGAGAACTGGGTCATGGTGGCCTGCGACGTGGGGCAGGGCGATGCGCTCGTGCTGCGTGCCGCCGAGGGCGAAGCCGTGGTGATCGACGCGGGTCCCGACCCGGTGCTGGTGGATCGATGCCTGTCGGATCTCGGCATCGCGCGCATCCCCCTTCTCGTGCTCACGCATCCGCACGCCGACCACATCGATGGCGTGCCCGGCGTCCTGCGCGGTCGCGAGGTGGGCGCGGCCCTCATCTCGCCCTTGCGCGAGCCACCCGAGCAGGCCGATAAGGCGGACGAGTGGCTGGCCGGCATTCCCGTGGGGATTGCGCACGCGGGGGAGCGACGTACGGTCGAGGCCGTCACGCTGACCACCCTGTGGCCGCAGCGCATCATCCGAGGACCCGAGTCGGCCCCCAACAACGCCAGCATCGGACTGCTCGCGGACGTGTCCGGGGTGCGCATCCTCCTGCTGGGCGATGTCGAGACGGCCGCGCAGGTGGCGTTGCGAACCTCCGTCGGGCTACAGGGCGTCGATGTCGTCAAGGTCCCGCATCACGGCAGCCGCTACCAGGACCCGGCCCTCGCTTCGTGGACTGGCGGTCGTGTCGCCGTCATCACCGTTGGCGCGGGCAACCGCTACGGCCATCCGGCGCCGGAGACCCTCGAGCAGTGGCGCTACGCCGGAGCGGTCGTCGCGCGCACCGACGAGGCGGGGGATATTGCGGTCGTCGCGTCGCCGACCGTCGGTGTGGTCACGCGGCGCTAGGCGTTGGCCGACGGCGATGCCGTGCGGACGACGAACTCCTCGAGCACGTGGAGTTTCTGGTCGACGTCGAGTGCGTCACCGGGGCGCAGCCCGCCCTTCATCGCAACGTCGACGCCGCTCAGCGTCACGGTCGCCCTCGCCAGGCGATCGGGACGCCACTTCTTCGCGCGAGCCCGCATGTTGCGGACCTGCCAGTCGAAGCGAATGCCGGTTTCCTGCATGATGTCGGCGTCGCTCGCCGACGGGGGCATGCCCTGGATGCGGGCCATATTGCGCAGGCCGCTGGCAATCGCCGCGGTGATGGCCGGACCCACGCCAGCGCGACCCGTCGATTCGACGGCCCAGCGCAGGTCGCGCAGCGCATCGACCGGGCGGCGCTCCCAGACGCTGTCGGACACCCGGTAGCCCTGCATGTCGGCGATGCCCGCGAAGTAGAGGCGGACGTCGTCATCGGAGATCGGGTCGGTCTCGACGTCGGTGCACAGCTGGCCAATGGCGCCCACGAGAAGCGGCAGGTCGTGGCCGATGGAGTCGTACAGGGCCCGGAGTGCATCGGGGGTGGCCTTGCGGCCGTGACGGCGTACCTCGTCGAGGAGGAAGTCCTGGGTGGCGCGCCCCTTCTTCAGTGCTGAACACGACACCTCGTTCGCACCCGCGCCGCGGATGGCGGTGAGGTAGCGCTTGCCCTTGACCCCGCCCGGATGATGCACGACGACCGCGAAACCGTCCGGGGGGTCGGCGATCGCGCGCTCCAGCACCGGGAACGTGGTGTCCTCGAAGGAGTCGGCATCGGTGAGCACGACGAGAGTGGCCTCGCCGAAGAGCGTGGGGCTCAGGGCCTCGGCGAGCGCCTCGGGCGCCGACTCGGCCACGCTGAGGGTCAACACCGTGGGGGCTTCACCGAAGCGCTCGCGCGC
>NBNH01000320.1 GCA_004379115.1 Actinomycetales bacterium mxb001 | reverse complement strand
TTCTCGGACGAGTCGTAGCCGATGTCCTTGACCACGTCGCGGACGATGCCCATGACATCGGCGAAACCCTCGGTCGTCACCTCCCCGGCGACGTGGACCTGGCCCGTTGTCAAGAGTGTCTCGACGGCCACCCGACTGCGCGGATCCTGGCGCAGCAGATCGTCGAGAATGGCGTCGCTGATCTGATCGGCCATCTTGTCGGGGTGACCCTCGGTGACGGACTCCGAGGTGAAGAGTCGACGTGACACGGACTTCCTCCATCGTTGCGAGCGGCTTGCCGCGCTTGCCGATCCGGGTGGATCGGCCAGGTCGTCACCCGGGGCACCCCACCGCGGTCGGAGGGTTGCCGGCCAGCAAGCCGGGGCTTGACGCTGGCGCTCATGACGCGGTCCGACCCTACCTGAGGCGTCCGCCTCGATCGGTCAGGGCAGGCGCTTGGCGACGGCGTCCCAGATGGCGTCCGCCAGGGACTCCTTGCTGCCGTGCGCATCCGCCACGATCGTCCCATCCGCACCAAGGATCACGGCGTCGTTGGTGGTGGCGCCGAAGACGCGCCCCTCGGACACGTCGTTGACGACGAGGAGGTCGCAGCCCTTCCGCGCCAGCTTGGCCCGGCCCAGGGCGAGGAGTTCATCTGCCGAACTCGAGGTCTCAGCCGCGAAACCGACAACTACCTGGCCGGGACGTCGGCGTGAGACGAGATCGGCGAGCACATCGACATTGCGCACGAGTGCGACGGCCGGCGGCTCGCTGCCGTCATCGGCCTTCTTGATCTTGTCGTCGGAGTACGAGGCCGGACGGAAGTCGGCTACGGCCGCCGCCATGACCACCGCCTCCGCCGCCGGCGCTTCGTGAAGCATGGCCTCGTGCAGTTGAGCCGCGGTGCCGACGTGCACCGTGCGCACGCCGGGCAACTCGGGGAGGTCGACATGCGCGGCAACGAGCACGACATCGGCTCCGCGGGCCCGTGCGCGACGGGCGAGCGCCCACCCCTGACGGCCGCTGGAGCGATTGCCCAGGAATCGGACCGGATCGAGCGGCTCGCGCGTGCCCCCGGCGGACACGACCACGCGACGGCCGGCCAGATCCTGGGTCGCACCGCCGGCGAGGATCTCGTCGACCACGCGGGCGAGGTCGGCCGGCTCCGGGAGGCGACCAGGGCCGGAGTCAGCCCCCGTCAGTCGGCCGACGGCGGGATCGAGAACCGTGACACCCCGCGAGCGCAGCGTGGCGACATTGGCCTGGGTGGCCGGATGCAGCCACATCTCGGTATGCATCGCAGGAGCCATGACCACGGGACAGGTGGCCGTGAGCAGCGACGTGGTGAGCAGGTCGTCAGCGATGCCCGACGCCGCACGAGCGAGGGTGTTGGCCGTCGCCGGCGCGACGATGACGATGTCAGCCCAGCGTCCGAGTTGCACGTGCTGCACATAGGGAACGTCATCCCATACCTGCGTGGAAACCGGATGACCGGAGAGAGCTTCCCAGGTCGGAGCACCGACGAACCTCAGGGCCGAGTCGGTGGGGACGACGCGAACGTCGTGCCCTTCCTCACGGAGCATCCGCAGGAGGGTGCACGCCTTGTAAGCGGCAATGCCTCCCGAGACCCCGAGAAGGACCCGGGATGTCAGCTGAAGTCCTCGTCTCCGGTGCCCGCGTAGTCGACGCTCACGACCTCGAGAGCCGGGTCGAAGGGCTCGGAGGTGAGCAGGCCGGCGTCGATCTCGCGCATGGCAATGGACAGCGGCTTCTCCTGCACGTGGGTCTCGACCAGCGGGCCGACGTACTCCAGCAGACCCTCGCCCAACTGGGAGTAGTAGGCGTTGATCTGTCGGGCGCGCTTGGCCGCGTAGATCACGAGGGAGTACTTGGAGTCGGACTTGTCGAGCAGGTCGTCGATGGGCGGGTAGGTGATGCCCTCAGGGCGCACGGAGCCGGACATGACGTGACCTTTCGCGAGGAAAGAGCCGCCTGGGGCGACCCCGAGCGCCGGAACTGGCGCGGGAGGGAGTCTACCCCGTCAGCAGGCCGACGATCTCCTCGGCGGCCCTGGGCACCGAGTCGTTCACGACGCTGCGGTCGAACTCCCCCTCGGAGGCCAGTTCGACCCGCGCGGTGTCGAGGCGACGGGTGATCACCTCGGGCGCCTCGGTACCCCGGCCCTGCAGCCGCTCCACGAGGACGTCCCACGACGGAGGTGCGAGGAAAACCTGGAGGGCGTCGGGCGCGCTGGTGCGCACCTGCCGTGCCCCCTGGAGCTCGATCTCGACGATGACCGGCGTCCCGGATGCCAGCGCTTCGCGCACTGGCGCGGCCGGGGTGCCATAGAGATTGCCGGCGAACTCGGCCCACTCCAGCAACTCCCCCGCCTCGACCATGCGCTCGAACTCGCTGCGCTCGATGAAGTGGTAGTGGACTCCGTCCACTTCGCCTGGACGCGGAGCGCGCGTCGTGACCGACACGGAGAAGGCGATGTGCGGGTGATGGACACGCAGGTAGTCGACCACGCTTGATTTGCCCACGCCGGACGGGCCGGACAGCACAAGCAGGCGCCCGGTCATCGTGAACCCGCGCGCGTCTCGCGGAGTATGCCGCCGACTTGGTGCTCGCCGAGACCGCGCAGGCGCCGCGAGGGCGCTATCGAACAGCGCGTGAGGACGTCGGCCGCACGGACCGGACCGACGCCGGGCAGGGACTCCAGGAGGTCGGTCACCCGCATGCGCCCCACGACGGGATCGGTCAGCCGCTCGGCCAGAACGGCGTCCACCGTGGTCGCTCCGTCTCGCAGATCGCGCTTGATCTGGGCGCGGCGCTGTCGAGCGGCGAGGGCGCGCTCACGGCCGCGCGCACGCGCATCGGCGTCGAAGACCGAGTGCGAACTATCGTGCGCCGTCAACTGTGATCTCCGCGACGATGGCGGCGGCAGCCGCCGCCGGATCCTGCGCCCCGGTGATGGGACGGCCGATGACGAGAAGGTCGGCGCCCCGAGCGAGGGCTTCGGCCGGAGTGGCCACGCGGCGCTGATCGCCGACGTCGGCGCCGGCTGGCCGCACCCCCGGCGTGATAAGCACCGTGTCGTCCGCGCGCTCGGGAACGTCGCGACGCAGAACGGACCGGATGCCGGACACCTCCTCGGGCGAGCACACGATCGCTCGGGCACCGGCGGCGACGGACTCGACGGCCCAGCGCTCCGCCAGGGCACGCACGTCATCGGCGTCGGCGCCGTCGGGGAGCATGCCCAGCCGAATGAGGTCGGCGGCAGTGAGGGAGGTGAGCACGGTCACGGCCACGATGCGGGTGTCAGGCAGCTCGCGCGCGGCTGCGGCCACCATGTCGGGACCGCCCGCGGCATGGACGGTCAGGTAATCGGGAGCGAGCCGCGCGACCGAACGCGCGGCACCGGCAACCGTCGCCGGGATGTCGTGCAGCTTCAGGTCGAGGAAGAGCCGACAGGACTGCCCTGCAGCATCACGTGACGCTTCACGAGCGGCGTCGACCGCGGTGTCGCCATCACGCAGATATGACTCCAGGCCCACCTTGAGGGTGCTCACGTGCGGCCCCACGGCCGAAGCCCATGCCGTCATGGTCGCGAGGTCGGGAGCATCGAGCGCGACCGCGATAGGGCCGCGGGTCACACCCACTCCGGCGGATTGAGCTCGTCGTCCTCCGCGTCGCTCGACAGGTCGGCATCCTCCGGCCGATGAGCGTAGGAGATCGCATCGCTCACGCGGGAGAACCCGCGCGCCGCGAGCTCGACGGCCAGCTCGGCGTGCACGCGCATCGGGGCGGAGGGGTCGTGGAAGACGACGGTGCCCACCGACACCGCGTGGGCGCCAGCCAGGATGAACTCCAGCGCGTCGCGGCCAGTGCGGATGCCGCCGACTCCCAGGATCGGGATGTCCGGAAGCGCCTGACGGACCTGCCAGACGCAGCGCACGGCGATGGGGCGGATAGCCGGACCGGACAGGCCTCCGGTGA
Organism: Actinomycetales bacterium mxb001; assembly: GCA_004379115.1. Classification (GTDB taxonomy): domain Bacteria; phylum Actinomycetota; class Actinomycetes; order S36-B12; family S36-B12; genus Mxb001. The sequence goes on along the minus strand of NBNH01000320.1, from coordinate 83,573 downwards.
CGCCCGCCAGCGCGGGACGCATGGTGTCGGTGTCGATCACCATGCCGAGCGTGGTGTTGATGAGGGTCAGCCCGTCAGCACCGGCCCGGTCACAGGCCACCGCGATCGTCGCGATGTCGGTGACGTCGGGCGACAGCTTCACCAGCACCGGCACACTCGGGTCGGTCGAGCGTCGCACGCTCGCGACGACACCCGATGCGGTGTCGGCGCGACACGCGAACACCTGGCCGCGGTCGGCCACGTTGGGGCACGAGATGTTGACCTCGATCGCGTCTATGCCCTCGTGCTGCCGCAGGATCTTGGCGAGATCCTCGTACTCCTGGGTCGTGCTGCCCGCGATCGAGACGACCGTGCGCACGCCCCGCTCCCGGAGCCAGGCGAGATCGTGCTCGATGAAGTCGTGGATGCCTGGGCCCTGAAGCCCGATGGAATTGAGCATGCCGCTGGGCGTCTCTGCCATGCGCGGGGTCGCGCGTCCGGACCGCGCGTCCAGCATGATGCTCTTGGTCACCATGGCGCCCATGGCCGAGATGTCGAAGAACTGATCGAGTTCGCGGCCCGAGGCTGCGCAGCCGGATGCGGTCAGCACCGGGCTGGGCATGGCGAACCACGCCAGCGTGGTCGACATGTCGACCTTGGGGGGCGGAGCATCACCTGTGTCGTAGCGCACCACGGCCCGCGTCATCGGTGATCACCCGCTGGGGCGCCGTAGGTGTCGGCCGGGATCGTCCCGACCTCGTCCCAGCGCACCCGCTCGCCGCGGAACACGGGACCTTCCACGCAGGAACGGACCATGCGCGTCACGCCGTCATCCCCGATGACCGGCAGCACGCAGGTCATGCACACGCCGATGCCGCAGGCCATCGCCTCCTCGACCGCGCACTGGCTGTAGGCGCCGCGCTCACCGGCAATGCCCGCGATGGCCGCCAGCATGCCCATCGGCCCGCAGCCGTAGACCACCTCCGCGTTGGCCTTGGCCATGACCGAGGGGAGAAGGTCGGTGACCCGGCCCGCCTCGCCCAGCGAGCCATCTTCCGTGGTGATGGTGACCATCGATGCGATGCGCTTGCCCTCGAGGACACCGAAGAGCTTCTCCTCTGTCGCGGCCCCGAGGAGCATGTCGACACGGCACCCGCGTGCGCGCAATTGCTCGGCGAGCATGAACAGCGGCGCCGAGCCGTATCCCCCGCCGACCAGGACGCAGGACACCGGCTCGCGGGGCAAAGAGAAGGGGCGTCCGAGCGGTGCCACCACATCGAGCGAGTCGCCACGACGGCGCTGGGTGAGCCAGTGCGTTCCCGGGCCGGAGTCCGCGACGACGACGTCCATGGTGCCGCCGTAGATGCCGCGCGACTGCACGCCGTAGATGGAGAAGGCGCGTCGCAGGATGAGCGACGAGGACTCCAGGTCACCGATGGCGAAGGCCGCGAAGTGACCGGGGCGGGTGATCTCGGCGACGCCGGGTGCGGTCACCGTGAGCACGAAGTACTGGCCGGCACGACGAACGGACACGACCTCGCCACGGACCTGGACCGGCATCAGCCCTCCCCCTCCTCGGCGTTCGCCCGAAGGCGACGCAGGTCGTCGGCGTGCTCCTGGAGAGATCGCACGCCGATCGGGGCGCGGCTTCCGGCATCTGCCTCGACGAGCGCCTCGATGCCCAGGACAGTAGCGGCGAGCCCCTGGATCGTGGTGATGCAGGGCACTCCGGACAGCACCGCAGCCGTGCGGATCTCGTATCCGTCGAGGCGCGGTCCGACCCCGAACGGGGTGTTGATGATGAGATCGACGTCGCCGGCCATGATCGCCTGGACTGTGGTGGGCTCACCGGCAGGTCCGGGACCAAAGCGGGCCTTGCGCAGCAGCCCTACCTTCAGACCGTGGCGCCGGAGAACCTCGGCGGTGCCATCGGTGGCGAGGATCTCGAAGCCCAGGTCAGAGAGCCGCTTGATGGGGAAGATCATGGAGCGCTTGTCACGGTCGGCCACCGAGACGAACACGCGCCCGGAGGTCGGCAGCCCTCCGGAATAGGCCGCCTCCTGTGACTTGGCAAACGCCGTGCCGAACTCGCGGTCGATGCCCATGACCTCGCCGGTGGAGCGCATCTCCGGGCCGAGCACGGTGTCGACGCCGTGGAAGCGACCGAAGGGAAGGACGGCCTCCTTCACCGCCACGGGTCCGCCGGGCGGCAGCGTGCCGCCGTCTCCCGAGCGCGGGAGAAGCCCTTGCTCGCGAAGTTCGGCGATCGTGGTGCCCAGCATGACCCTCGCGGCCGCCTTGGCAAGAGGCACCGCCGTCGCCTTGGACACGAAGGGCACCGTGCGCGACGCACGCGGATTGGCTTCGAGCACATGCAGCACACCGCCCGCCAGGGCGTACTGAACATTGAGAAGTCCGCGTACACCGACGCCATGGGCGATCGCGAGGGTCGACTCTCGAATACGAGCGATCTCCTGCGGCCCCAATGACACCGGCGGCAGCGTGCATGCCGAGTCGCCGGAGTGGATGCCTGCTTCCTCGATGTGCTCCATGACGCCAGCGAGATACAGCTCATGGCCGTCGTAGAGCGCATCGACATCGATCTCAACGGCATCGTCGAGGAATCGATCGACCAGTACCGGGTGGTCGGGGTTGATCTCAGCCGCCCTGCCCAGGTAGTCGCGCAGCATGTCGTCGTCGTAGACGATCTCCATGCCCCGGCCCCCGAGAACGTAGGACGGTCGCACCAGGACGGGGTAGCCGATCTCCTGGGCGATGGCCTGCGCCTCGTCGAAGGAGAACGCCGTGCCGAAGCGCGGCGCTGGCAGACCAGCGCGCGTCAAGAGGTCGCCGAAGGCACCGCGATCCTCCGCCAGGTGAATCGACTCCGGAGGTGTTCCGACGATGGGCACACCCTCGTCCTTGAGCGCCTGCGCCAGGCCGAGCGGCGTCTGACCACCGAGTTGTACGACGACACCCACGACCTCGCCCGCAGCGGACTCCGCGTGCACGACCTCCAGGACGTCTTCGAGGGTGAGCGGCTCGAAGTAGAGACGATCGGAGGTGTCGTAGTCGGTGGACACGGTCTCGGGGTTGCAGTTGACCATCACGGTCTCGTAGCCCGCCTCGCGGAGGGTCATCGCCGCGTGAACGCAGGAGTAGTCGAATTCGATTCCCTGGCCGATGCGATTGGGTCCGGAGCCAAGGATGATGACCTTGGGAGCACGCCCGGGTTCGACCTCGGTTTCCTCGTCGTACGACGAGTAGTGATAGGGCGTGCGGGCCTCGAATTCGGCCGCACAAGTATCGACCGTCTTGTAGACGGGGCGGATTCCGAGTTCATGTCGCAGGCGACGCATCTGCGCCTCCGACACTCCGCGGATGTCGCCCAGTTGGCGATCGGAGAACCCGTGCCGCTTGGCCACGCGCAGGAGATCGGCGTCGAGCGTCGGCGCGGCTCGCACGCGCTCGGCAAATTCGTTGAGCAACTCGATCTGCGCGAGGAACCATGGATCGATGCCGGTGGCCACGTGCACCTCATCGACGGACGCACCGCCCCATAGGGCACGTTGCACGTTGGCCAGACGTCCGTCATGGGGCACGCGTGCGGCCTCGATCTCAGCAGGGACGTCAACTGACGTTGGCTGACCCGCCCAACTGAACGGGGCGTCCTTGCGCTCGAGGGAACGCAGCGCCTTCTGGAGGGCCTCGGTGAAGTTGCGGCCGATCGCCATGGCTTCGCCCACCGACTTCATCGTGGTCGTCAGCGTCGGATCGGCCTGCGGGAACTTCTCGAAGGCGAAACGCGGGATCTTCACGACGATGTAGTCGAGGGTCGGCTCGAAGGAGGCAGGGGTCTCGCGCGTGATGTCGTTGGGGATCTCGTCGAGGGTGTAGCCGATGGCTAACCTCGCCGCGATCTTCGCGATCGGGAAGCCGGTCGCCTTGGATGCCAGCGCCGACGATCGAGACACGCGGGGATTCATCTCGATGACGATGAGCCGGCCGTCCTCGGGGTTGACGGCGAACTGGATGTTGCAGCCGCCTGTGTCGACTCCGACGGCCCGGATGATGTCGATGGCAACGTCGCGCATGCGCTGGTATTCGCGATCGGTGAGCGTCAGGGCCGGGGCCACCGTGATGGAGTCGCCCGTGTGCACGCCCATGGGATCGAGGTTTTCGATCGAGCAGATGACGACCACGTTGTCATGTCGATCGCGCATGAGCTCGAGCTCGTACTCCTTCCAGCCCAGGATCGACTCCTCGAGCAGGACCTCCTGCGTGGGACTGGCCTGGAGCCCCAGCCCGGCGATGCGCCGAAGGTCGGCTTCGTCGTAGGCCATGCCGGAGCCCGCGCCGCCCATCGTGAACGACGGGCGGACGACGACGGGATAGCCGAGGTCCTCGACGGCGGCGAGACAGTCGTCGAGGCTGTGGCAGATGGCCGATCGGGCACTCTCCGCGCCGATGCCGGCGACGATCTGGCGGAATTTCTCGCGGTTCTCCCCGCGCTCGATGGCATCGACGTCGGCACCGATGAGCTCCACTCCGTAGCGCTCCAGGACGCCGGCATGGTGCAGGGCGATGGCGGTGTTGAGGGCGGTCTGCCCGCCGAGCGTGGGTAGCAGGGCGTCGGGGCGCTCCTTGGCGATGATCTTCTCGACGTAGTCGGCCGTGATCGGCTCGACGTAGGTGGCGTCGGCGAATTCGGGGTCGGTCATGATCGTTGCCGGATTCGAATTGACGAGGATGACGCGGATGCCCTCGGCCTTCAGGACGCGACAGGCCTGCGTGCCTGAGTAGTCGAACTCGCATGCCTGACCGATGACGATGGGGCCCGAACCGATGACGAGGACCGAGGAGATGTCGTCGCGCCGAGGCATCAGCGGTCACCGCCCATGAGCCGTGCAAACTCGTCGAACAGATCGGCGGCATCGTGGGGACCAGCGGCCGCTTCGGGGTGGTACTGGACGCTGAAGGCGGGCACGTCGACGCAGCGCAGTCCCTCGACCACGTTGTCGTTGAGGCACACGTGGCTGACACGCACGCGGCCGTAGGCCGTCGACACCTCTTCGCCGATGGGTGCGTCGACCGCGAACCCGTGGTTGTGCGCGGTGACGGCGACTCGCCCGGTCTGGAGATCCTGCACCGGCTGGTTGACCCCGCGGTGGCCGAAGCGCAGCTTGTAGGTGTCGAACCCGAGCGCGCGACCGAGCATCTGGTGACCGAAGCAGATCCCGAACACGGGGCGCCGCGCCTCGAGAGCAGACCGGACGAGCCCGACGGCATGATCGGCCGTGGCCGGATCGCCCGGACCGTTGGAGAAGAAGACGCCGTCGCGCCCGAGTTCGAGTAGTTCGCCCGCATCGATGGACGCAGGAACGACGTGGACGGTCATCCCCCGCTCCGCCATGCGGTGCGGGGTCATCGACTTGATCCCGAGGTCGACGGCCGCCACCACGAAGCGCTCCTCCCCGATCGCTGGCACGACATAGGGCTGGTCGACGGTGACATCAGCGGTGAGGTTGGCGCCCGCCATGGCAGGGATGGCGCGCACCTGGTCGATGAGTTGGGTCAGTGGCTCGTCGGCGGCGGGACCGCTGAAGATCCCGACCCGCATGGCCCCGCGATCGCGCAGGTGCCGAGTGAGCGCTCGAGTGTCGATGTCACGGATGCCGACAACGCCAGCCTGGTGGAGTTCATCCTCGAGGGAACGGCGTGAGCGCCAGTTCGACGGGATCGGTGACGGGTCGCGCACGACGTAGCCAGCGACCCAGATCTGACGCGACTCTGGGTCTTCGTCATTCATGCCCGTGTTGCCGACGTGCGGAGACGTCATGACGACGACCTGTCCGCGGTAGGACGGGTCGGTGAGCGTCTCCTGGTAGCCGGTCATGCCGGTGGAGAACACCGCCTCGCCAGTGGTGCGGCCGATGGCTCCGAAACCGTGCCCGCGGAATGAACGCCCATCCTCGAGGACGAGAACGGCGGACGGCGGGTGGGCGGACATCACGCGGTCCTTTCGTCGGCGAGCAGGTGGCGTACGCGCTCCAGCGCCTGCGCCTGGTCATCGGCGATGTCGGCGCGGAAGCCCGTGTCGATGAGCCTGCCACCGAGCTCCCAGGTCAGCACCACCACCCCATCGCGCTCGAATGCCTTGCCGGCGATGCCGCGTTCGAGTCGGACGCCGCGCAGGTCAGCACGTGGGATGAAGACATCGCGGGCCCCCGTGCGACGCAACCAGATCCCCTCAGATCCGACCTCGAACTCGGCGCGACTTCGCACGCCCATCTCGTGCACGACGATCCGATCGAGCCAGTCCCCCGCGCTGGTGGACCCCAGGTACAGCCCGGTGAGGGGGTCGCCCTCCGGGCTCCACGTCGCCGGCGCCGAATCCCCTGGCGAGGGAAGATCGTCTTGTCGGCGTGCCCGATTGCGCCAGCCGCGCCGCATGGCCAGCAGCACCAGCATGATCACCGCGAAGACCAGCCCCACGAGCAAGAGTCGCAGCGGCCACTGGGTCACGGGTGCGGACTGGGCGGCGAGAGCGATGAGCGTCATGCCAGCTGCCCATCGAGAACGGTCGGAGTGCCTCGCAGGAACGTGGCGACGACGCGTCCGTGCATCTCGCGCTCGGCAAAGGGGGTGTTGCGGCTCTTGGATGCCAGGCGCGCCGGATCGACGGTCCACCGCGCCGACGGGTCCACGAGCACGAGGTTGGCCGGCTCACCGACGGCGAGTGGACGGCCGTGTCCGTCAAGGCGACCGATGTGCGCAGGTCGCGTCGACAAGCGATCGGCAACCCCGCGCCAGTCGAGCAGCCCCGGCTCCACCAAGGTCTCGATCACCACGCTGACGGCGGTCTCGAGCCCGAGCATGCCGAAAGCACCGGCTGCCCACTCGCAGTCCTTGTCCTCGTGCGGATGGGGTGCGTGGTCGGTGGCCACCGCATCGATGGTGCCATCGGCGAGCCCCTCGCGGACCGCGTCGACATCCGCGGCTCCACGCAGCGGAGGGTTGACCTTGTAGCGCGGGTCGTAGGTGCGCGCGAGCTCCTCGGTCAGGACGAGATGATGCGGCGTCACCTCCGCCGTGACGTCGAGGCCGCGCTCCTTCGCCCAGCGCACGATCTCGACGGATCCGCGAGTCGACAGGTGGCAGATATGGACGCGCGAGCCCACATGCTGGGCGAGCAGGATGTCGCGCGCAATGATCGCCTCTTCCGCGACGGAGGGCCAACCGCGCAGTCCGAGGAGTCCCGACAAGACTCCCTCGTTCATTTGCGCACCCTCGGTGAGGCGAGGCTCCTGGGCGTGCTGGGCAATGACGCCATCGAAGGCCTTGACGTATTCGAGTGCACGTCGCATGAGCACCGCATCGCTCACGCACACGCCGTCATCGCTGAAGACGCGCACGCGTGCCGCTGATTCGGCCATGGCCCCGAGCTCGGCCAGCTGCTCCCCACGCAGTCCCACCGTCACAGCGCCTACGGGAACGACATCGCAGAGGCCAGCCTCGACCCCTCGGCGCCAGACCTGCTCGACCACGCCGGCCGTATCGGCGACGGGCTGGGTGTTGGCCATGGCATGGACGGCGGTGAATCCCCCTAGCGCTGCGGCAGCGGATCCGGTCTGGATCGTCTCGGCATCCTCGCGACCGGGCTCGCGCAGATGGGTGTGCAGGTCGACGAATCCGGGCAGCAGGATGAGGGACGAGGCATCGATCTCGCGAGCAGCAGCCGCCACCGGCGCACCCGGTTGATCGAGGGCGGCGATGCGTCCATCGGCGATCACCACGTCAACCGGAGCCTCACCGTAGGGACGTGCGCCGCGCAGGACGGTGACCTCAGCGCTCATGCGGACATCTCCCAGACGTCGGTCTCGGCACGACCACCGAGGATGAGGTAGAGCACAGCCATCCGAACGTTGACCCCGTTGGTGACCTGCTCCACGATGACCGATCGAGATCCATCGGCGACGTCCGCGGTGATCTCCATGCCGCGGTTCATCGGACCGGGATGGAGGACGATGCCGTCGTCGGCCAGCAGGGCCGCACGCCTGGTGTCGAGGCCGTAGCGACGACTGTATTCATGGGTCGAGGGGAAGAATGCCGCGTTCATCCGCTCGCGCTGGACGCGCAGCATCATCACGGCATCGGCGCCCGGAAGCGCATCGTCGAGGTCATAGGACACCTGGCAGGGCCAGGTGTCGACTCCCACGGGCATGAGGGTGGGAGGCGCCACCAGCGTCACGGAGGCGCCCAGGGCATGCAGGAGCAGCACATTGGACCGCGCGACCCTGCTGTGCAGGACATCACCGACGATGACGATGCGACGTCCATCGAGAGCTCCCTCGCCCCCCGACAGGTGATGGCGCAAAGTGAACGCATCGAGAAGTGCCTGCGTGGGGTGCTCGTGTGTGCCATCGCCGGCGTTGACGACCGCGCAGTCGATCCACCCGGAGTGCGCCAGCCGATGGGGTGCACCGCTGGCCTCGTGGCGCACGATGACCGCATCGGCGCCCATCGCCTCGAGAGTGAGCGCGGTGTCCTTCAGGCTCTCGCCCTTCGACACGCTGGATCCCTTGGCGCTGAAGGTGATGACATCGGCCGACAGTCGCTTGGCTGCCGCCTCGAAGGAGATGCGCGTGCGAGTGGAGTCCTCGAAGAAGAGGTTGACGACGGTGCGTCCGCGCAGCGTCGGCAACTTCTTCACGGCGCGATCAGTCACGCGCCCGAGTTCGCCAGCGGTATCGAGGATGAGGATCGCATCGTCACGCGAAAGGTCGGCCGCACTCAGCAGGTGCCTCATCAGCCCTCCACCGTGACCTCGTCGAGCCCGTCGACCTCGGCTAGTCGCACGCGCACCGCCTGATCGTGGGACGTCGGGATGTTCTTGCCGACGTAGTCGGCTCGAATCGGGAGTTCACGGTGGCCTCGGTCGACCAGGACGGCGAGCTGGACCGACCGCGGTCGCCCGATATCGCTCAGGGCATCGAGTGCCGCTCGCACCGTGCGGCCGGAGTACAGGACGTCGTCGACGAGGACGACCACCCTGTTGTCGACGCCCACGTCCGGGACATCCGTGACCTCGAGCGGGCGAGCGCCGCGCAGACGAAGGTCATCGCGATACATGGTGATGTCGAGGGAGCCGACCGGAACGGGAGTGCCCTCGATCTCGCCGATGCGCGCAGCGATGCGCTGAGCGAGCGGCACGCCACGCGTCTGAATGCCCATGATGACGATGTCGGACGGACCGTGCGAGCGCTCGAGGATTTCGTGGGCGATGCGGCCAATGACACGGGCTATGTCAGCGGCATCGAGAACGCGAGAATCGGCTCGGGGGCCCTGGGCCCCGCGTCGGGCATCGGCATGCGCCATCGCTCCGACCTCCTTCCCCGCCTCACCGGACGGGTCGTTAAAGGATGTCGTGGGAACCCTAGCCGACGATCACCGGACGGATCGACGCAGGGACGACCGGCGCGTCGCGTCAGCCTCCGGTCGCCCAGGTGAGGCCCGCGGAGAAGACGAATCCTGCGGCACCGATGAGTCCGGCGTAGCCCTTCACGCTGCGCACGGCGATGGGGATCATCTCGTTGATGACCACGACGAGGAGGGCACCGGCGGCGACGGACTGAATGATGGCCTGGGTCGCGTCCGAGGCGGAGTAGAGCACCGTGTAGCCGAGGGCGGCAAATACCGCGCCGATGATCACGATGAGCGAGAACCTCAGCAGGATCGAGCCGATCGCGATGCCACCGGCCAGCAGGGCGGCGGCGATACCGATGGCCTCGGGCACCGCTGAGATGAAGATCGAGCCGACCAGGGCGGCGGAGACGCCTGCCGTCGCCGTGTGCAGGGTGAGCCCGACCGCCACGGATTCGGGCACGCCGTCGATGACCATGCCGATGGTGAGGTTGCGCGCCTCCTTCTTGGAAGCGCCGTGCACCTCGCCCTCACCCGAGGCACCGTGGCCGACGCCTTCCGCTGCCTTGGCCTCGGCCTGGGCGAGTTCGCTCGGGATGATCCCTTCCAGCGACGGCACCGGCTCCTCCTCGCTCCTGCGCTCCAGCAGGGCGATGATGCCGAAGTAGATGAGGCAGCCGATACCGATGCCGAGCGCCGTGGGCCCGGCCCCTGCCTCGTCGTAGGAGACCGCCACGAGATCGATGGCGACGGCGGAGATGATCGCGCCGGCACCGAAGGCCATGAGCGCCCCCACGATGACGGGTTTCTTCAGGCCGGGGAACTTCCAGACCAGGAGCGCTCCGACGATGAGGGCGGACTGGGCGATCGCCCCGAACATGGCAGCTTCAAGCATGGGCGGAACCTACACCCCGCCGCCCTTGCCTCCGCTGCCAATCAGGTGAACGCGCATGCCATTGGTGGTGCCGGGGATGCCCGGCGGCACGCCGGCGACGATCACGACACGGTCGCCGTAGGTGACCCGGCCGATCTCGAGTAGGGCACGATCGACCTGCACCACCATGTCGTCGGTGTGCGTGACCTTGGGCACGAGGAAGGTCTCGACTCCCCACACGAGGGCGAGCTGGCTGCGCACGCGCGGGTTTGGCGTGAAGGCCAGGATGGGGGCGGGAGTGCGCCAGCGAGCGATGAGGCGAGCCGATGAGCCGGTCTCGGTGAAGGGAATGAGGCTGGCAGCCGACACGGCTCGGGCGACATCGACCGCGCCCTTGGTGAGCGCCTTGGCGGTCGAGCCCGGAGCGTCGAGCGGCAGCGGCGCTAGACGTTCGAGCCCGTTTTCCTCGACGTGCTGGATGATGCGGCTCATCGTGCGTACGACATGACCGGGATGTTCGCCCACGCTCGTCTCACCGGAGAGCATCACGGCATCCGCCCCGTCGAGGACGGCATTGGCGACGTCGCTGGCCTCCGCGCGCGTGGGTCGCGTCGCGGTAATCATGGAATCGAGCATCTGGGTCGCGACGATGACGGGCTTAGCGGCGACCCGGCAGAGTTCGATGGCGCGCTTCTGCACCAGGGGAACTGCCTCGAGGGGCAACTCGACGCCCAAGTCTCCGCGGGCGACCATGACGCCGTCGAAGGCGGCCACGACATCGGCCAGGTTGTCGACAGCCTGCGGCTTCTCGACCTTGGCGAGCACGGGAATGCGCACGCCCTCTTCATCCATGATGCGGTGCACGTCTCCGATGTCTTCAGCGGTGCGCACGAACGACAGTGCTACGAGGTCAGCGCCCATGCGCAGTCCCCACCGCAGATCGTCGATGTCCTTCTCGGACATCGCCGGAACACTGACGGCGACTCCCGGAAGGTTGATGCCCTTGTTGTCGGAGACGCGACCGCCTTCGAGCACGCGCGTGACGACACGGGGCCCCTCGACGCCGGTGACCTCGAGGGCCACGCGCCCGTCGTCGATGAGGACGGTGTCTCCGGGGCGAACGTCGCCGGGCAGGCCCGAGTAGGTGGTCGAGACGATCGTGCCGTCGCCCGGGACGCTCTCAGTCGTGATGACGAAGGTCTGGCCCACCGTCAGGAGCACCGGGCCGCTGGCGAAGCGTCCGAGGCGGATCTTGGGGCCCTGGAGGTCGATGAGGATGCCCACACCACGGCCGGACTCGTCACTGGCTCGGCGGACGAAGTCGTAGACCAGCGCGTGGTCGTCATATGACCCATGGCTGAGGTTGAGACGGGCGACGTCCATGCCCGACTCCACCAGATCGAGGATGCGTTCGTAGGAGCTCGTCGCTGGCCCCAGGGTGGCGACGATCTTCGCTCGACGCATGCGGGGTGATCCTTTCGTCGGGGTTTACACCGTAAGGGGTCGTGCCGACGCCGGGATCGGCGAGGGCAGGTTGGTCTCACCCGACAGGTAGCGATCGACCGACGCGGCTGCGGCGCGGCCCTCGGCGATCGCCCACACGATGAGCGATTGACCACGCCCAGCATCACCCGCGACGAAGACACCCGGAATCTCGGTCGCGTAGTCGTCGGACCTCGACACGGTGCCGCGCTCGGTCAGCGGCGCACCCATCTGCTCGATCAGGGGCGAGACCTCGGGCCCCGTGAAGCCCATGGCCAGGAACACCAGGTCCGCCCGCAGCTCGCGCGACGAGCCCTCGACGGGGCGCAGGCGACCGTCGACCGACTCGACGTCCACGATGCGCAGCGCGCGAAGGCGTCCGCCGTCACCAAGGAACTCCTCCGTCGACACCGCGTAGACCCGGTTGCCTCCCTCCTCGTGCGCACTGGAGGTGCGGAACACCATGGGGTACGTCGGCCACGGCTGCTCCTGCGGCCGATCAGCCGGAGGCGTCGGCAGGATCTCCAGCTGGGTGACCGACGCCGCGCCCTGACGATGCGCGGTGCCCAGGCAGTCGGCACCCGTGTCGCCGCCGCCGATGATGACCACGTGCTTGCCGGCGGCGTCGATCGGGGCCAGGTCGATGTCGCCTTCTTGCACGCGATTGGCGCCCGGGAGGTACTCCATGGCCTGGTACACCCCGGACAGTTCGCGACCGGGCACCTCAAGATCGCGCCATCGCGTTGCACCGACGGCCAGGACGATCGCGTCATAGCGACGCTGGAGCATCTCGAACGTGATGTCGACGCCGACTTCGACTCCGGTCCGGAATTTCACGCCTTCCTGGGCCATCTGCACGAGGCGTCGGTCGAGATGGGATTTCTCCATCTTGAACTCGGGGATGCCGTAGCGCAGGAGCCCACCGATGCGGTCAGCGCGCTCGAAGACCGCCACGGTGTGTCCCGCTCGCGCCAACTGCTGCGCGGCCGCGAGGCCCGCGGGCCCGGACCCGACGACGGCCACCGCCTTGCCCGATGACCTCTCGGGCGGCTGTGGCGTGACCCATCCCGAATCCCAGGCGCGGTCGATGATCGAGACTTCGACCTGCTTGATGGTCACGGGATCGGCGTTGATGCCGAGCACGCAGGCCGTCTCGCACGGGGCCGGGCACAGGCGTCCGGTGAACTCGGGGAAGTTGTTGGTGGCATGGAGTCGCTCGGCCGCCGACTTCCAGTCCGAGCGCCAGACGAGGTCGTTCCATTCGGGAATGAGATTGCCCAGGGGGCAGCCGTTGTGACAGAAGGGGATGCCGCAATCCATGCAGCGACCCGCTTGGGTGGAGAGACGCTCGGGCGAGAACGGCTCGTAGACCTCGCTCCAGTCCCGGATACGCACATCGACGGGACGACGTTCTGGTGTCTCGCGCCCAGCCTTCAAGAATCCGCGGGGATCAGCCACGAGCGGCCTCCATCACTGCCTCGGCCGGGTCTCGGCCTTCCTCCTGCGCTCGGCGTCGCGCCTCCAGGACGCGCTTGTAGTCGATCGGCATGACCTTCGTGAAACGCGAAGGGTCCCAGTCCGCGACGAATGCCGCGGCGACCGGGGAATCGGTCTCCTCCGCGTGACGCTGGAGAAGCTCTTGGACCAGAGCGACGTCCTGCGGACCCAGCGGCTCGATCTCGACCATCTCCAGGTTCACGCGTTCGGGCTGCAGGTCCAGCACGTACGCCGTGCCGCCGGACATCCCCGCCGCGAAATTGCGACCGGTCGGCCCGATGACCAGGACGGTGCCTCCGGTCATGTACTCGCAGCCATGGTCCCCGACGCCCTCGACTACCAAGGTGGCCCCCGAATTGCGGACGGCGCAGCGCTCGCCGACGCGGCCGCGGATGAAGGCCTCACCCGACGTGGCCCCGTAGCCGATGACGTTGCCCGCGATGATGTTGTCTTCCGCCGCGAATGACGCGGCTCGATCCGGCCTCACCACGATTCGACCGCCGGACAGTCCCTTGCCGACATAGTCGTTGGCGTCGCCCTCCAGTCGCAGGGTGATACCGCGCGGCAGGAACGCACCGAAGGACTGGCCCGCCGACCCGCTGAAGGTCAGGTCGATCGTGCCCTCGGGCAAGCCCGCTCCCCCGTGCTGCCGAGTGACGGCTGAGCCGAGCATCGTGCCCACCGTGCGATTGACGTTGCGAATGGGCAGCCGCGCGCGGATCGGCTCCTTGCGCTCGATAGCCGGCTCGCACAGCGCGATGAGCTCGACGTCGAGAGCGCGATCAAGACCGTGGTCTTGCGAGTGGACGTGACGACGCGACTCGGACTCGGGAATGGCCGGGACGTGTAGCACCGGTGTGAGGTCGAGCCCGCTCGCCTTCCAGTGCTCGATGGCCGCGCGGGTATCGAGCAGTTCGGCCTGCCCCACCGCCTCCTCCAGCGATCGGAAGCCCAGGAGGGCCAGGTACTCGCGCACCTGCTCGGCGATGAACTCGAAGAACGTGACGACAAACTCGGGACTGCCGGCGAAGCGCGCGCGCAGCTCGGGATTCTGCGTGGCCACGCCCACCGGACAGGTGTCGAGGTGACAGACGCGCATCATGATGCAGCCCATGACGACAAGCGGCGCCGTGGCGAAGCCGAACTCCTCGGCGCCCAGAAGCGCCGCGATGACGACGTCGCGACCGGTCTTGAGTTGGCCATCGGTCTGGACGACGACGCGATCGCGCAGGCTGTTGAGCAGCAGGGTCTGCTGCGTCTCGGCCAGACCGAGCTCCCACGGGGTGCCCGCATGCTTGAGCGACGTCAGCGGCGACGCCCCGGTGCCGCCGTCATGGCCGGAGATCAAGATGACATCGGCATGGGCCTTGGCGACCCCGGCGGCGACCGTGCCGACCCCGGCCTCGGAGACGAGCTTGACGTGGACGCGCGCCTGCGGGTTGGCGTTCTTCAGGTCGTGGATGAGTTGCGCCAGGTCTTCGATCGAGTAGATGTCGTGGTGCGGGGGCGGCGAGATCAGGCCCACACCCGGGGTGGAATGCCGGGTCTTGGCGATCCACGGATAGACCTTGTGGCCGGGCAGTTGTCCGCCCTCGCCGGGCTTGGCGCCCTGGGCCATCTTGATCTGAAGGTCGTCAGCGTTGACGAGGTATTCGCTGGTCACCCCGAAGCGACCGGAGGCCACCTGCTTGATGGCCGAGCGCTTCGAGTCGCCGTTGGGCAGCGGCACGTAGCGGTCGGCATCCTCCCCGCCCTCGCCGGTGTTCGACTTGGCTCCGATGCGATTCATCGCGATGGCGAGCGTCTCGTGCGCCTCTTGCGAGATCGATCCGTAGGACATGGCGCCGGTGGAGAACCGCTTGACGATCTCGCTGACCGGCTCGACCTCGTCGATCGGGACCGACGGGCGAACGCCTTCGCGCAGCGCGAACAGGCCACGCAGTGTCATCAGACGTCGGCTCTGATCATCGACGCGATCGGTGTACTCGCGGAAGATGTCATAGCGCTTGCTGCGCGTCGCATGCTGGAGGCGGAAGACCGTCTCGGGGTCGAACAGGTGCGGCTCGCCCTCGCGGCGCCACTGGTATTCACCGCCGACCTCGAGGCGGCGGTGGGCCGGCGAGATCCCCGATGGCGGGTACGCCACGTCGTGGCGCGCCAGCACCTCGTCGTGGATGACTTCGAGATCCACGCCACCGAGACGCGACGTCGTCCCCGTGAAGTAGCGCTCGACGAGTTCGTGACCGAGACCGACCGCCTCGAAGATCTGGGCACCGCGGTAGGAGCCCACGGTCGAGACCCCCATCTTGGACATGACCTTCAGCAGTCCCTTGCCCAGCGCCTTGACGAGGTTGCGCACCGCCTTCTCGGGAGTGATGCCGGTGAGGACGCCGCGGTAGACAAGGTCCTCGACGGACTCCATCGCGAGGTAGGGATTGATCGCGGCGGCACCGTAGCCGACCAGCAGCGCCGCGTGGTGGACCTCGCGAACGTCGCCGGCCTCGACGATGAGGGCCACCTGTGTGCGCGTCTTGCGTCGCACCAGGTGGTGGTGGACGGCGGAGCACAGCAGCAACGAGGGAATGGGAGCCAGGTCGGTGGTCGAGTCCCGGTCGGACAGCACGATGAAGCGCACGCCGGCCTCGATGTGCGCATCGACTTCGGCGAAGATCTCGTCGAGTCGGGCCTCGAGTCCGGCCGCGCCGGTGTCCACGTCGTACAGGCCCATGACCTTGGCCGCGGCGAATCCGGGCACATCGTCGTCAGCGTCGATGTGCAAGATCTTGGCGAGCTCGTCGTTATCGATGATCGGGAAGGGCAGGACAACCTGGCGGCAGTGCTCCGGCGTCGCATCGAGCAGGTTGCCCTCGGGTCCGATCACCGTGGACAGGGAGGTGACGATCTCCTCGCGAATGGCGTCGAGGGGTGGGTTGGTGACCTGGGCGAACGCCTGCTGGAAGTAGTCGAAGAGCAGTCGGGGGCGCGACGACAGGACGGCCACCGGAGTATCGGTGCCCATCGAGCCGATCGGCTCAGCGCCGTTCACCGCCATGGGCGAGAGGATCAGGCGAAGTTCTTCCTCGGTGTAGCCGAAGGTCTGCTGGCGACGTGCCACGGACGCCGCCGTGTGCACGATGTGCTCGCGATCGGGGAGGAAGTCGAGGTGGATGAGTCCGCGCTCGAGCCACTCGGCGTACGGCGCGGCCGCTGCGAGGTCCGACTTGATCTCGTCGTCCTCCACGATGCGCCCGGCGGCCGTATCGACCAGGAACATGTGCCCGGGCTGCAGGCGTCCCTTGCGCACGATGGACGCGGGGTCCAGATCGAGGACGCCTGCCTCGGACGCGAGTACGACGGTGCCGTCATCCGTCACCCAGAATCGTCCGGGCCGAAGACCATTGCGATCGAGGACAGCGCCGATCAGGGTGCCGTCGGTGAAGGACACGTTGGCCGGACCGTCCCAGGGCTCCATCAGGGTGGCGTGGTACTCGTAGAACGCGCGACGCGCTGGATCCATCGAGAGGTTGTTCTCCCAGGCTTCCGGGATCATCATCAAGACCGCATGCGGAAGGCTGCGGCCGCCCAGGTGGATGAGTTCGAGCACCTCGTCGAAGGACGCGGAGTCGCTGCCTCCGCTCGTGCAGATCGGGAAGAGTCGCGACAGATCACCGGGAATCACGTCGGAGGCGAGCATGGCCTCGCGCGCGCGCATCCAATTGCGATTGCCCTTGACCGTGTTGATCTCGCCGTTGTGCGCGATGAGCCGGTAGGGGTGCGCGAGGGGCCACGACGGGAAGGTGTTCGTCGAGAACCGGGAGTGGACGAGCGCCAGGGCGCTCTCGACGTCGGGATCCGACAGGTCGGGGTAGAACGCGCCGAGCTGGTGGGTCGTGAGCATGCCCTTGTAGACGAGGGTGCGGCTCGACAGCGACGGGAAGTACGCCCCGGCCTCCCGCTCCGCTCGCTTGCGCAGGCAGAAGGCTCGTCTCTCCAGCGGCAGTCCCGGCTCGACGTCGCCGACCGGCGTCACGAACACCTGGGCGAAGCGAGGCATGACACTGCGGGCCGTCACTCCCAGCGTCGAGGGATCGGTCGGCACGTCGCGCCAGCCGAGCACGCGCAGTCCCTCCTCCGCGGCAATCTGCTCGATCATCGCGCGGGACTGCTCACGTGCGCTCTCGTCGTCGGGCAGGAAGGCGGTGCCGACCGCGTAGTGGCCCGCGGGAGGCAGGTCGAATCCGACGACACGTCGGAGGAATCGATCGGGTACCTGAATGAGCATGCCCGCGCCGTCGCCTGAGTCCGGCTCTGCGCCCGAGGCGCCGCGGTGGTCGAGGTTGAGCAACGCCGTCATGGCCTGCTGGACGATGCGGTGCGAGGGCAGGCCCGTCAGGGTGGCGACGAAGGCGACCCCGCACGCATCGCGCTCGTACGCCGGGTCATACAGACCCTGCGCGGGCGGGAGCGCCGAGAACGGCTGCTGCTCAACAGACAACGGGCCACACCTCCACGTCGAACGCTCCCCATGGCCGAGGAACGAGGGACGGGACGCCGTTGGCCCGTTGGCCGGACACTATCAGGGGCGTGCGGCCCGCCGCCCGGTGGCCGCGGCCGAGCGGCTCCTAGCGGACGAAGGTGGTACGGATCTGGCTCGTGGCGACGATCTGCTTGCCTGACGTGGCCAACACCCGCCACTCGTAGGTACGACCGACGGGGGCCGCCCGCGGAATGCGGATCGCGAAGTTGTAGCGCCCCTTCGCCGAGAGTGGTGCGGAGGCGCCGTCCTTCCAGGCGCCGCCGTCCCAGCGCATCTGATACGTAACCTTGTCGGCTGCACCGAGTGGTGTAGCACGACCTCGGAGGACAGCCTTCTCGCCCGGCTCGAGGCTGATGCCCGGGCAGCGCAAGAGCACACGCACTGACGCGCTAGAGCGAGCCTCGATCGCTGCCGCCGCTCGCCCGCCAGCCGCCACGAGGGTCATGTTCGGCTCGCAGTCAGCGGTGACTCCACCGGTGGCCGCACGCTCGCAGGCACCACCTTGCACATTGCCGCCGTTCCAGACCTGGCGGTAGCAGTTGCGCAGCGCGAGTTGGCCCCAGTAGTTGGGGTGCAGCGACTCTTGCCCGTAGGTGTCCCGCGCATTGACGATGTTGATCTCCATCACCCACTCGCTTCGGTCGGCCGAACCCTGGTCCTGCCAGTTGCCCACACCACCCTTCGAGCCCACCCGATCGACCGACTTGCTGCAGAGCTCTCGGTCCGCGTAGGCGCGCGAGGTATCCAGCACGGCCACCCGGAGGGTCGGACGCTGCGCCTGCGCATCGGCCGCAGCGCCCCGATACGTTCGGTTGATCATGGGCAGAACGCTGCCGAGGGCCCAGTCCAAGTCGCCGTCGCGCAGACCGCACCCACCGTCGTACTGGCGGGAATACCCTGACGCGCCGAAACGCATGTTGGCTGAGGTCGGGAGCGGCTGCGGGTAGAGCTGCAGGACCAGCGTCCACTCGGAGTCTTCGTAACCGGCGTTCTCCATGGCCTTGGCGACATTCAGGATGGCCGCCGTGGTGTCACCGCGCACCGTCTGTTGGGCCGACTCCGACAGGTAGCCCTGCACGGTGGCGTCGTCCTTGCAGTGAGGCGTCAGGATCGGCACCAGGAAGGCCTTGACGCACGCACTAAAGATGGGGGCGAACTTGAAGTCATTGCCGCTGATCGATAGGGCCACCATCTTCACGTTGTGCTCGGCAGCGAACTCCTGGAGCATGAGCGCCTGCCCCTTGCGGGACCCCTCCTCATAGAAGTCAATCCCCGGCTTGAAGTAACCGTCAGCGGTCACCTTGGTCCGGGTCACCGCTCCGCTGCACGCCAGATTGAGCGAGCGCACCACCCCGATGTGGATCGCGGCTGACTTCGACCGATGGCAACGCTCGATGGCCTCACCGCTCCCCCCATCCCAGTACGCCGCAGGACCTAGGGCATCGATGTTGCTCGTACCGCCCGACTCATTGCCCGCCCAGCGCCCTGCCTCCCCCGAGATGTAGGAGTCGCCGAGCGAGACCACCCAGGGCTCACCGGCGGGAGCCGACGCGGGCTGATCGACGGCGGGGGACGCGGCCTGCGCTCCCGAGCCGACCAGGAGCGAGATTCCCAAGGCGAGCGCGCAGGCGGCGCTCATTCCCCAGGGGCGCATGTCGGCAATCTAGGGATGCCGTGCCACCCTGTCCAGGCGAACGGACGTTCAGGTGGCCCTGGACTCAGGTGGCCCATCGGCCGGGGGCGGCACCTCGTCGGGGACGACCTCGGTGACCTTGGCCGCGGGCTTGGGTGCCGTCGCCTGCTCCAGCACCTGCTGCCGCTCCTCGCGCTCGATGTACTTGCGCGGGGGAGTCACCTCCTCGCGCCCGGGCCGCAGGCGCGACGACACGATGAGGTACACGAGGGCACCGATCGCCACCAGGATCGACGTCCAGACGTTGAGTCGGACTCCCAGGATCGTGTTGGCGGTGTCGATGCGCAGGTATTCGATCCAGACCCGGCCCAGGCAGTACAGCAGCACGTAGAGCGCGAACACCCGACCGTGACCCATGGTGAAGCGCTTGTCGGCCCAGATCAGCACGAGTGCGACGCCCACCATCCATAGCGATTCGTAGAGGAAGGTCGGATGGAACGTCGCGAACTCGGCGTAGCCAGCTGGCCGGTACTGCGGGTCGATCTCGAGGGCCCACGGCAACGTCGTCGGTGCACCGAAGAGTTCCTGATTGAACCAGTTCCCCCAGCGTCCGATGGCCTGCGCAAGCGCAATGCCCGGGGCGATGGCGTCGCCGATGGGCGGCAGCGCCACGCCGAGACGGCGAGCCCCGATCCAGGCGCCAAGCGCGCCCAGTGAGACCGCACCCCAGATGCCGAGGCCACCATCCCAGATGCGCAGCGCACCGACGATGCCGGAACCGCCCGGGCCGAAGTACAACTGCCAGTCCGTGACGACGTGGTAAAGGCGCCCACCGATGATGCCGAAGGGCACCGCCCAGATAGCGATATCACCGATGACGCCCGGGGAGCCACCGCGCGCCACATAGCGCTTGGATCCGACGACGACCGCGACGACGATCCCGAGGATGATCAGCAACGCATAGGCGCGAATCGGGATCGGCCCAAGACTCCACACGCCCTGGTCGGGCGAAGGAATGAACGCGGGCAGTGGACCCATGTCGGCGTCTAACTACTGCTGCGTGGCGTCGGCGACCAGCTTCTCCAGGCCCGCCTGATCGGCCAGCTGAGCGCCGTCGAGCTGCGTGCCATTGAGGAAGCCGGCCGGCGTGCCGGGGATCTCCGCGTCGTAGAAGGCCTGCGTCGAGTTGACGGCCCAGCCGAGGTATCGCCCGCTCGTGACGCAGGTGTTGAACTCCTCGAGCGGCACGCCGGAGATGCCGACCTCCTCGGCGAACCCGAGCAACTGCTGCTCCGTGTAGCCCTCGCCTTCGACCGTCGGCTGGTTGGCATAGATCACGTCGTGGTACTCGGCCGTCTTGCCCGCATCGATCGCACAACCCCAGGCGGCGATGGCGAGTGCGGACGACTGGTTGCCGAGGTTGTTGTCGAGGAAGGCCGTGGGACGCCAGACCAGACGCACCTTGCCGTCCTGAGCCAGCGACTGGATGCCCGCACCGTTGACCGCCTCGAGCGAGCCACATGCGGGGCACTGGAAGTCCTCCCAGATCTCCAGCAGTGGCGCGGTCGCGGGCGCCGTGCCGTAGGGGACTCCGTAGGGGACCTCGCCCGTCGAGTCGTAGACCCCCGTGGGAACGGGGAGGGATGGATCGGGACTGGGCAGCGGCTTGACGTCGCCTCCTCCGTTGCCGGAGCGCGAGGCGAAGACAGCGATGCCAATGATCGCCACGACGGCGACGATGACGCCGATCGCGCCGATGATGCGCACCGTGCGCTCGCGGCGCTTTTCCTTGGCCTGCTGCTCCGCTCGGGCGGCCGCGGCCTTCTCGCGAACGCTCTTAGAGGGCTTGTCCTTGGCCATGCTGCTCACAACCTCCGGGTCTGAGGGCTTGCCCCTACGTTACGGGCAGGCGTCACTTCCTGCGACGCCGCACCCCTGCCGCGAGTTCCGCCGCGAGGCGCCGGACCCGCTCCTCCGCTTCGGCGGGCGATGCGGCATCGAGGACCTGGCGAATGAACGCCGACCCGACGATGACCCCATCGGCGTACTCGGCGATCTCCGCCGCCTGGTCGCCGGTGGAGACGCCCAGGCCGACGGCGACGGGAAGATCGGTCACCGAGCGGACGCGCGATACCAGGGACTCCGCCGCACCCGACACGGACGCACGCGCGCCGGTCACGCCCATGGTCGACGCGGCGTACACAAACCCCGTGCAGGCCGATGCCACGGTGCGCAAGCGCGCGTCAGTGGACGACGGGGCGACAAGGAAGATGCGATCGATGTCATGGGCGTCGGTGGCGCGCGTCCACTCCCCTGCCTCCTCCGGAGTGAGGTCGGGTGTGATGACACCACAACCACCGGACTTCGCGAGCCCCTCGGCGAATGCGTCGACGCCGTAGCGCTCGACGGGATTCCAGTACGACATCACCAACGTCGCGGCTCCGGTGGACGCCACTCGACCCACGACATCGAGCACACCAGCGGGAGTCATCCCCGCCTGGAGCGCCGTGTCGGCGGCCTCCTGGATCACCGGACCGTCCATGAGGGGATCCGAATACGGCAGGCCGACCTCGACGATGTCGACCCCCTCGTCGACCATCGCCTCGATGAGTCGCACGCTGTCGTCGCGCGTGGGGAATCCAGCGGGGAGGTAGCCGATGAGCGCCGCTCGCCCCTCGGCGTCGGCGCGCCGGAACGCATCGTGCAGGGCGGTCATCGCCCTTCCGCCGCCTCGTCCGGAGCCTCGGCGATGCCAAACCAGCGGGCAGCGGTTGCCACGTCCTTGTCGCCGCGGCCGGACAGGTTCACGAGTATGGCCGCGTCAGGACCGAGTTCACGCCCGAGGCGCATCACACCGGCAAGGGCATGGGCCGACTCGATCGCCGGAATGATTCCCTCGGTGCGGCACAGCGCCTCGAAGGCGCGCATGGCCTCGTCGTCGTCGACCGCGGCATAGTGGGCGCGACCTGAGTCGTGCAACCACGCGTGCTGTGGCCCCACGCCCGGATAGTCCAGGCCTGCGCTGATGGAGTGCGAGGGCACGGTCTGCCCCCATTCGTCCTGCATGACGTAGGTGCGCGCTCCGTGCAAGACACCGGGTGATCCCCCGGCGAACCGCGCCGCGTGGCGGCCCGTGGAGACCCCGGCCCCACCGGCTTCGAAGCCCCAGAGCTGAACATCGGCATCGTCGAGGAAGGCCGTGAAGATGCCCATGGCGTTGGATCCGCCACCGACGCATGCGGCGACAGCATCGGGCAGACGCCCGGTGGTCGTCAGCATCTGCTCGCGTGCCTCGCGGCCAATGACGGACTGGAATGTGCGCACCATGTCGGGAAACGGGCTGGGGCCGGTCACGGTCCCGAGGATGTAGTGGGTGTCGTCGACGCTGGTCACCCAGTCGCGCATGGCCTCGTTGATGGCGTCCTTGAGAGTGCGGCTGCCGGCGGTAACGGGGACGACTGTGGCGCCGAGCAGCCTCATGCGCACCACATTGAGGGCTTGCCGACGGGTGTCCTCCTCGCCCATGTACACGACGCATTCCAGGCCGAGCAACGCCGCGGCCGTGGCGGTCGCCACGCCGTGCTGGCCAGCCCCAGTCTCGGCGATAACCCGCTTCTTGCCCATGCGCACGGTGAGGAGGGCCTGCCCGAGAACGTTGTTGATCTTGTGTGATCCCGTGTGGTTGAGATCCTCGCGCTTGAGGTAGACCCGGGCACCCGCGCAGTGCTCTTGACCAAAGCGCACCGCTTCGGTCAGCGGACTCGGACGCCCCGTGTAGTCGCGCTCGAGGCGGTGCAGTTCAGCCAGGAAGGCCGGATCGGCCAGCGCGGAACGGAATCCCTCGTCGAGTTCATCGAGGGCCGCGGTGAGTGCCTCCGGCACGAACCGTCCGCCATAGGGACCGAAGTGACCGGCGTCGCTTTCGCTACCCACGACTCCCTCGCAGCGCCGGATGGGATCCCGCGGTGACCAGATCGTGCACGGCGGCCCGCGGGTCGCTCGACGTGGACAGGCTTTCGCCCACGAGGACGGCGTCAGCTCCCGCCTCGGCATAGGCGATCAGGTCGCGGGGTCCCCGAACGCCGGATTCGGCGATGCGCACGCAACTGGATGGGATCGCTGGAGCCACACGAGCGAAGGTGTCGCGATCCACCTCGAGCGTACGCAGATTCCGCGCATTGACGCCGATGATGGTGGCGCCGGCATCGACCGCGCGACGCACCTCCTCTTCGTCGTGAACTTCGACGAGGGGCGTCATGCCCAGAGACTTGGTGCGCTCGACCAGACTCACGAGCGCGTTTTGGTCGAGGGCAGCGACGATGAGCAGTGCGATATCGGCGCCGTAGGCGCGTGCTTCCCACAGCTGATAACTCGTGACGATGAAGTCCTTGCGCAGGACGGGGATGTCGACGGCGCAGCGCACCGCGCGAAGATCGTCGAGGGTTCCCTGGAATCGGCGTGTTTCGGTGAGGACGCTGATGCAGCGAGCTCCGCCCGCTTCATAGTCGCGGGCGAGTTCGGCCGGATCATCGATCGTCGCCAGAGTGCCCTTGCTCGGGCTCGCCCGCTTGACCTCGGCAATGACTCCGACACCGGGTTCGCGAAGCACAGCTTCGGCGTCGAGCGGCTCCGGCTTGCGAGCCGCGCACTCCTTAAGGGTGTCGAGTGGAGTCGACTCCATGCGCGCATCAAGATCGGCGCGCACGCCCGCGATGATGTCGTCGAGGACACTCATCGCCGAGCCTGAATCGTCGTCACGTGGTCAGGGTGCCACAGCGCAGACGGGGTGTCTCAGCCGACCCCCGACCCCAGGTAGGGCACGAAATTCCGCACGATCGTGTAGACGGTGAAGACGACGACCAGGGTGACAGGCAGGACGCGCGCCACGGTGGCGCGCGCGCGGTCTGACAGAGGTTGACGACCGGTCCACGCGACGTACATCCACGCGACCCAGCCCGCGATCAGCAAGGGAACGAGCAGAACGAAGAGCAGATTGTGGTCGAGCGCGCCGGAGATATCTCCGTGTGCCAGGCAGTACGTGGCGCGCAGGCCGCCGCAACCAGGGCAGTCGAGTCCGAGCAGCGCCTGCGTCGGACATGGCGGATACACGCCCGGCACATGCGGGTCGACGGTGCGAATGAACAGCGTGGCGGCGAGGACGCCGAGCCCCGCTGCTACCGGCGGCAACAAACGGCGTGCGCGCGAGCGCTCATCGCCCGGCAGGGCAGGCTGGGTCTCCGAAGACCCGGCATCGTCGCGCGTCAGCACGAGATCAGCCTACGTCGCCGCAGCAGCGCGAGCCTGCTGATCGAGTGGTACCCCCACGGTGAAGCAGGCCCCTCCCCCTGCCGGCGCCGATGCCCGCGCCCACCCGGACATGCCCTGGGCCAGGCGCCCGACCAGGGCCAGGCCGAGGCCCGTGCCGACCGGACGCAGCCCGCGGTAGCGCTCGTGGAGGATGCCTGGTTCGAATGCCACCGCGAGATCATCGCTCGACAAGCCCGGTCCGGAGTCACTGAGCGAGAGCACTCCCCACGGCCCGTCGACCAAGACGTCCAACCGAATGCGCGTTCCGGCGGGCGCAACGCGCAGGGCATTCTCGGCCAGGTTGTCGATCACCTGACGGAGTCGAAGCGGATCGGCCAGCACCGCGATTGGCTGGGAGGGAATCTGCGCGGTGAACAGGACGTCGGCCCGCTCGCAACGATCCGTCCAGACCTGAGTCGCCTCGCGCGCGATGCTGCCGAGGTCGACCCGCACAGGAACGATGCGAAAGTCGTCCGCTCGCAATCGCGCCAAGTCGAGAAGGTCGGTAACGAGTCGATCGAGTCGGATCGCCTCGGAGGCCATCACCGCGCCCGTGCGTCCGACCTCATCGCCGCTCACCAGCCCATCGGCGAGAGCCTCGGCGTAGCCGCGGATCGAGGTGATGGGCGTTCGCAGTTCATGCGACACCGATAGGAGGAATTCACGCTGACGTCCCTCCGACACAGCCAGGGCATCGCTCAGTCGGTTGAGGGCCTCGGCGATGTCAGCGACCTCGGCCGGGCCCTCGGGCGACAGGTCAACACCTCGCTCGCCCCCACCGAGTCGATGTGCGGCCTCGGCCGCGGATCGCAAGGGCCGCGCGATGCGTCCTGCCGCGATGACCGCGACCACGATGGCGATACCCAGGCCGATGAGGAGGGCCAGGACCAGACGCCACAGCACCTGCGCCGCCGTGCCTCCGGCGACGGATGACGGTTGGACAAGCACCACCCCGATCCCCGGTTCGAGTGGGCGCCCCGCCACCAGGAGGGCGCCGGCCTCGGTGTCGACCGTCGTGCTCACGGTTGCTCCAGTGGTCACGGCGGTCACATCGTCGGCGGTGACACCGTCGGGCAACTCCGTGGCACCGGGAGTGACGACGTAGGCCGTCACCTGCTCTGCCTGCAGAACGGTTCCGACTCGCGGTGGAAGGACGTAGGTGCCGCCGGGCCCGACGCGCAGGGCCGACGCCGTGAGACCGGCCAACCGCGAGAGATCGTCGAGGGCCCGGGCCTGCGCATCGCCGCGGACGAGCGGGAACGACACGAGACCAGCCACGAGCACAGCCACCGCCGCCACCGCGCTCGTGAGGAGCACGATGCGCGGGAGGATTCCCCAGCGCCTCACGTGGCCTCGGCGGCGTAGCCCACGCCACGAACGGTGCGGATCGGACTCGCGTCGCCCAACTTGGCACGCACCTGCGCGACGTGGACATCGACGGTGCGCGTGCCCACCATCGCCGCATAGCCCCACACCTCGGAGAGCAGCTGCTCACGCGAGAAGACACGCGATGGGTGCGCCATGAGGTATTCGAGAAGGTCGAACTCCGTGGCCGTCAGGTCGACAGATTCGCCGTTGACGCTCACACGACGCGACGATCGGTCGAGGCTGACCTGACCGATCGTCAACGTGTCTCCGACCGTAGCCGGGCCGGCGTGTCGCAGGGCGACACGGACACGTGCGACAACCTCGCGAGGACTGAAGGGTTTCGTGATGTAGTCGTCTGCGCCCATCTCGAGACCGAGGATGCGGTCGATCTCGTCATCGCGAGCCGTGCAGAACAGGATGGGCGTCCAGTCGCCGTCGGAGCGGAGCCGCCGGCACACCTCGGTGCCATCCATGCCGGGCAAACCGACATCGAGGACGATGGCCGCGGGACGCAGACGACGCACGGCTTCGAGGCCGGCAGGCCCAGTGTGCTCGACGACAACCTGGAATCCATCGCGGGTGAGGTAGAGACGAAGCACATCAGCGATGGCCGCTTCGTCTTCAACGACGAGCACGAGTCCGCGCGTGGGCGCGTCGGCGCCGCGAGTCCCGGTCACGGGTTGCCCGACGCCGCTCGGCCTAGGAGTTGGCGCGCGCCGACGGCCGCGGCTTTTGGCCGAGACCTGCCGCGCGCATGATTCCCCCAACGATGGCGCCGAGCAGGACCACGGCCGCGCCCACCCAGAAGCCGAACCAACTGCCCAACACCAGTGACACCGTGGACACGGTCACGCCCAGGGTCACGATGACGACCAGCGTCCAGGCGGCCGGTGTCGAGCCGTGGCTGTTTCGCTTGCCCTCCATGGGTGGCCTCCCTGGCATGTCGTCGACGGGACTGTCTGCCCATTCAACCAGTCGGGGGCGGCGGGTCGGTGGGGTCCTCGCCGCGATCCAGTGCATCCCACGCCGCCACGCCGCCGACGGGCCCCGCGGTCGCCGTCGAACGGCGTTCGTAGCGCCGGGACAGGCCCGGCCACGACGGACCGCGCAGGACCGACAGGGCACCCCCTACGAGGACCACCAGCCCGGCCATCATCGCGGCGATCCACCAGGCACTGCGTGACACTGAGTCGGGCGCGGGCAGCCCTTGGGCCGCGAGTGCGGTGTCGATGAGCGCCGGACCGGTCAGGCCGAAGGCCAGCGCGCTGGCGCCTGCGCCACCCCCGGCCAGCACCATGACTGTTCCCACCACACGACGACCCCAGGTGCGGGTGGCCAATAGGCCGGCAGCACCGGCGAGGGCGAGCCAGCCGAGCGCGGCACCCAGCGGCACGAGTTGCCCTCCCGTCAGCGTGACGTCGCGGGTCGGTGCGGCGTCTTGGCCGGTGAAGACAGGCACGGTGACGGTGGCCCACGTGGCGGCGTACGAGGCGATGATGACGACCGCTGCCGCTGCTATCGCCGCCAACGTGCCGAGGTATTCACGCACGGGGCGCGTCTCCGTCCAGGGTGCCCAACGTGCCGGCGATGGCAACTGCCCGCAAGACGGCGGCCGCCTTCGCCGCGCATTCTGCGTGCTCGGCTTGAGGATCGGAGTCAGCCACGATGCCGGCGCCAGCCTGGACGAACGCCACCTTGTCCTTGATGACGGCCGTGCGAATGGCGATGGCCATATCGAGGTCGCCGGCGAAGTCGACGTACCCGACGACCCCGCCGTAGAGGCCGCGCCTGGTCGGCTCCAGGTCGTCGATGATCTCCATGGCACGAGGCTTGGGTGCACCCGAGAGGGTTCCGGCCGGGAAGCAGGCGGCGAGGGCGTCATAGGCGCTGCGATCCGGGGCCAGTCGCCCGACCACGGTCGACACCAGATGGCTCACGTGCGAGTAGCGCTCGACCTGCATGAACTCGACCACCTCGACTGATCCCGGTGCGCACACGCGGCCGAGGTCATTGCGGCCGAGGTCCACGAGCATGAGGTGCTCCGCGCGCTCCTTTTCATCCGCGAGTAGCCCTTCGACGAGGTCCGCGTCCTCCTCAGGGGTTGCCCCGCGCGGACGGGTTCCCGCGATGGGGTGTACTCGGCAGCGACCATCCGAGACGGTCACCAGGGCCTCGGGCGAGGAACCCACGATGTCGAATGCCACGCCGTCACCGTCAGCGTTGGGCATGCGCAGCAGGTACATGTAGGGACTGGGATTCGTGACCCGAAGCACGCGATACACATCGAGTGCACTGGCATCGCAGGTCGCGTCGAAACGTTGGGACACGACCACCTGGAAGGCATCGCCCGACCTGATGTGCTCCTTGACCCGATCGACGGAGGCGAGGTAGTCATCGGGAGTCGTTCGAGCACGAACATCGCCACGAGCATCCGGATCATAGGTCGAGACCGTGGACGCTGCGGGTGCCTCGAGATCGCGGGTCATGGCCTCGATTCGCGCCATGGCGTCACTCCACGCATCGTCGACGCCCTCATCGGTCGCGTCGTAGTTGATGGCATTGGCGATCAACAGCACCGTGCCGTCCGCGTGATCGAGCACGGCCAGATCGGTAGCGAGTAGGAAGCCCATCTCGGGGATGCCGATGTCATCGGGGTTGGCATCAGGAAGGCGCTCCCACCGGCGCACCGCGTCATATGACACGTAGCCGACCATGCCGCCCGTGAGTGGTGGCAGGCCCTGCGGAGGATCGGTCTGCAAGAGCGACACGGTGTCACGCAGGGCGACCAGAGGATCCCCGCCCGTGGGCACGTCGATCGGCGGCTGCCCGCTCCACGTCGCAACCCCCTCGCTTTCGGTCAACAGCGCGCGGCTGCGCACGCCGATGAAGCTATAGCGCGAGTACGCGCGACCATGCTCAGCCGACTCCAGCAGGAACGTGCCCGGTCGCTCCCCCGCGAGCTTGCGGTAGAGGCCCACCGGCGTCTCGCCGTCGGCCAGCAAGCGCCGGACCACGGGGATCACGCGACGGCCGGGGGCGAGTTCGCGGAAGCGCACTAGGTCGGGAGCGGTTCCTCCCGGTGCGGGGAGGGGAAAGCCCCACGCGACCCGTTCGCTCACGATGGATCCGCGGGCATCTCGACGAAACACGAGCGGCGCCCGGTGTGACAGGCCACGCCTTCCTGGTCGACCAGGAGCAGCAACGTGTCACCGTCGCAATCGACGCGGATCTCCTTGACCCACTGAGGGTTGCCCGACGTCTCACCCTTGACCCAGTACTCGCGACGACTGCGCGACCAGTACGTCGCACGCCCGGATTCACGGGTGCGCCGGAGTGCCTCACCATCCATCCACGCGACCATGAGGACCTCACCGGTGTCCCACTGCTGAGCGACTACCGGGATGAGGCCCTCGTCATCGAAGCGTGGCTCGGTCATGCGGACATCCTGCCGACGGGGCGAACCGGAAGGCCAGCCTGGGCCAGGGCCTGCTTGACCTCGCCGATGGTGAGCGCGCCGAAGTGAAAGACACTGGCGGCAAGGACGGCGTCGGCTCCCGCCAGGACAGCCGGCGGGAAGTCGTCGGCAGTGCCAGCGCCTCCACTGGCGATCAGAGGCACGGAGACAGCGGCTCGAACAGCGGCGATGAGCTCGGTGTCGAAGCCCCGTCGCGTGCCATCGGCGTCCATTGAGTTGAGCAAGATCTCCCCGGCCCCTCGGTCGGCGGCCTCTCGCGCCCACCCGATTGCATCGATACCGGTGCCAGTCCGGCCCCCGTGCGTCGTGATCTCGAATCCGGAGGCGGTCGCATCTGCACACCGGCGAACGTCGAGGGAGAGCACGACACATTGGGATCCGAAGCGGTCGGCGGCCTCCGTGACAAGTTCAGGACGCGTCACCGCCGCGGTGTTGACGCTGACTTTGTCGGCTCCCGCCCGCAGCAGCCGGTCGAAGTCGTCCACCGACCGCACCCCGCCGCCCACCGTCAGCGGGATGAATACCTCATCGGCGGTCCTGCGCACCACGTCGTAGGTGGTCTCGCGATCGCCGGATGAGGCGGTGATGTCCAGGAAGACGAGTTCATCGGCCCCGGCCGCGTCGTAGCGGGCAGCCAACTCCACGGGATCCCCCGCATCTCGCAGGCCCTCGAAGTTGATCCCCTTGACCACTCGACCGCCGTCGACGTCGAGGCATGGGATGACGCGTACGGCGAGACTCACGGCTGAGGCGGACCCCACTCGAAGAAGTCGAAGCGCGCCTGGACGGCGGCGATCGCGTCAGCGAGTGTGAAGGCGTTGTCGTAGAGGGCCCGACCGACGATCGCACCCTCGATACCGTCCGGCATCATCTCGACCAACTTGTGAAGATCCTCCAGCTTGGCGATACCGCCGGATGCCATCACCGGTCGATCAGTGTGCTTGCAGACGCGATGGAGGAGATGGAAGTGCGGGCCTTCCATGGTCCCGTCGCGCTCGACATCGGTGACGATGTAGCGCGCGCAACCAGCCTCATCGAGGCGCGTCAGCGTCTCGAAGAGGTCGCCACCCTCCTGTGTCCACCCGCGGGCAGCGAGCGTGGTTCCCCTTACGTCGAGCGAGACGGCGATGCGATCGCCATGGGAGGCGATGGCCGCCGCCACCCAGTCGGGTGTTTCGAGAGCCGCGGTTCCGATGACCGCACGGGTCGCCCCTGTCGCGAGGGCTGCTGCCAGAGACTCGTCGTCACGGATCCCACCGGCGACCTCCACGACCTCGACGTGGTCGCGTACCGCAGCCACGACCTTCGCCACGATGTCGGCATTCGAGCCACTCCCGAAGGCGCGATCGAGATCGACGACGTGCAGCCACCGAGCTCCCTGATCGACCCACGACCGTGCGGCCTGCACGGGATCGCCGTAGTCGGTCTCGGATCCGGCGGCGCCCTGGACGAGGCGGACAGCCCTGCCCTGCTGGATATCGACGGCAGGCATGAGCGCGAACGCGCGGGGGGTCATGTTCTTGTGCGACATGGGAAGACCCTACGCGGTGCTCACACTCTTCCGAAGGCCAGCACCCAGGCAACGGGCGCGATGACAAGGCTCAGCGCGAGCACGACAAGTCGCGCGGTCCAGGTGGGCAGGAGCGGCCACACGATCACCTGGATGAGCATGATCGTGGCCGCAAAAGCCATGAGGCGACGGC
Organism: Actinomycetales bacterium mxb001; assembly: GCA_004379115.1. Taxonomy (GTDB): domain Bacteria; phylum Actinomycetota; class Actinomycetes; order S36-B12; family S36-B12; genus Mxb001. Next base: position 52,295 of record NBNH01000320.1, on the reverse strand, counting down.
GACGGCGACGCGCCAGCAGACCGGGAGTTCGCTTGGGTGCATCGGGCACGAGTGAGGTCAGCGCCTTCTTCCCGCGATCGAGTCGCTCCTTGCGTGCCCTTGTACGTGCGCGCTCCTGCCGATCGCGGGCAGCCTGCGCCTCGCGCTCAGCACGCTTGCGCGCTCTCTCCTTTGCCACCTAGACGATCGTCTCGAGCCAATTGCGCAGCAGGACGAGCCCGGCATCGCCGGACTTCTCCGGATGAAACTGGGTGGCCCACAGCGGTCCGTTTTCCACCGCCGAAACGAAGGGCGAGCCGTAGGTCGTCCACGTGACGCGCGGCGCGGCGAGCCGCCCGGCTGGATCGGCAGCCAGATCCCATCGCTGTGCCGCATAGGAGTGAACGAAGTAGAAGTACTGGTCAGCAATGCCTCGGAACATCCGGGAGCCGTCCGGTGGACTGACGGTGTTCCAACCCATGTGCGGCAGCACCGGCGCCTCAAGAACAGACACGGCGCCGGGCCACTCACCAAGGCCCGGGGTGTCGTGACCATGCTCCTCGCCGCGCTCGAACATGATCTGCATCCCGACACAGATCCCCAGGACGGGCCGACCTCCCGCCAGGCGCCGCTCGATGAGGCGCGGACCATCGACCGCGTCGAATCCGGACATGCAGGCAGCGAAGGCACCTACCCCGGGCACCACAACGCCATCGGCCTGCGCGATCACGTCATGATCGGCCGTCACGTGCACGGTGGCGCCGGCGCGCTCCAGGGCTCGCTGGGCCGATCGCAGATTGCCGGAGCCGTAGTCGAGCACGGCCACCGCCGGTGCGGACATCAGACCGGATCCCACGCCCACAGGAACGCGGCCGCGATGGCCATGACGGCCAGGACGCCCATGATGATCGCGGCATTGCGACGTCGCTGTCGCGCGAAGGAGATCACTCCCCCGATGAGGAAACCGGCAAGGGCGAGCAGCAGGACGACAGTCCAGGACATGACTAGGACACCACCGACTGCTGCGCCGACAGCGTGCCCTTGGTGGACGGAATGCCCTGGACGCGCGGATCGAGGGCGACAGCGTCGCGCAGGGCTCGCGCGAAAGCCTTGAATTGAGCCTCAACAACGTGGTGGGCATTGCGACCGCTGAGCACGCGCACATGGAGCGTGATCTGACCCGTGGCGACAAAGGACTCGAAGATGTGTCGCGTGAGCGTGGTGTCGTAGGTGCCGATCAACTCCACGATCTCCGGCTCTTCGTGCACGAGGTAAGGCCGGCCTGACAGGTCGACAGCTACCTGGCACAGCGACTCGTCGAGGGGTACCAGGGCGTCGCCGTAGCGCCTGACGCCGGCGGCGTCGCCCAGCGCCTCACGGAAAGCCGTGCCCAGCGCCAAGGCCGTGTCTTCGACCGTGTGGTGAGCATCGACCTCGAGATCGCCCTCTGTGCGCACGTGCAGATCGAATCCGCCGTGCTTGCCGAGCTGGGCCAGCATGTGATCGAAGAACGGCACGCCGGTGGACACGTCGGCGTTGCCGGTGCCATCGAGATCGATCTCGACGAGCACACTGCTTTCCTTGGTCTTGCGCTCCACGCGGCCCGTGCGACCCATGCCCACCCCTCTAGTCCCCGTGAGCCACCATCATGCCGTCCTCACCGATGACGACCTCGAGCGCGGTCCGGAAGGCGGCGTTGTCTTCGGGGGTGCCCACCGTCACGCGAAGCCAGCCCTCCGGGCCCACCTCGCGGACGAGGACACCGCGGTCGAGCAGGGCCCGCCACGCCCGATGACGGTCGGCGAAGACGCCGAAGAGGATGAAGTTGGCATCGGAATCGACTGCCTGGACTCCGTGCTCACGAAGCCACGCGACAAGCGCGTCGCGCTCTTGACGCAAGGTGTCGACCTGCCCCTGCAGCTCATCGACGTAGTCCAGCGCCGTCGCCGCGACCGCTTGAGTGACCGCCGACAGGTGGTAGGGCAGGCGCACGATCCGCAGTGCATCGACGATCGCCGGGTGCGCGATCGCGTATCCCACGCGGGCCCCGGCCAGGGCGAAGGCCTTGCTCATCGTGCGGGTGACGATGAGGTTGGGGTTCGCCTCGAGCAGCGTGAGGGCGCTGGGCACTCCGGGGCGACGGAACTCGGCGTAGGCCTCATCGACCACGACCACACCCGTTGCCGTGGCGCACGCGGCGGTGATGACCTCGAGGGGAAGCGCGGTTCCGGTGGGGTTGTTGGGCGAGGTCAGCACGACGATGGAGGGAGAGCCCCCCAGCATGGCGGCCACGACGGTGGTGGCATCGAGCGAGAAGTCCGGATTGCGACGCACGGTGACGTATCGCGTGAAGGTGTCGCGCGCGTACTGCTCATACATCGAGTAGGTGGGCGCGAAACCCAGGGCCATCCGCCCCGGCCCGCCGAAGGCGGCGAACACGTGCTGCATCACCTCATTGGAGCCATTGGCGGCCCACACCTCATCGACGCTCACTCGAACGCCAGACTCGCGCGCGAGGTAGTCGGATAGGCGCTGCCTGAGATCGCGCGCATCGCGATCGGGGTAGCGGTTGAGCCCCCCGGCAGCGAGTGCGGCGGCCGCGCCGATCGCGTCGGCGAGCGCGGGCGACGGCGGGAACGGGTTCTCGTTGGTGTTGAGCCGCACGGGCACGTCGAGCTGGGGGGCGCCATAGGGGGTCGCGCCGCGCAGGTCGTCGCGGAGCGGGGGTTCGTAGGCCACGATCAGTCCTGCAGCCGGATGGTGATCGCCGCAGCGTGACCGGGCAGGTCCTCGGCGAGCGCAAGCGCCACCACGTGATCGGCCACGTCGGCCAGTGCCGCTCGGTCGTAGTCGACCACGTGAATACCGCGAAGGAAGGTCTGCACCGAGAGCCCCGAGCAGTGCGCGGCCGTGCCCCCCGTCGGCAGGACGTGGTTGGAGCCGGCGCAGTAATCGCCCAGAGACACCGGGGCGTGCGGGCCCACGAAGATGGCGCCCGCATTGCGCACGCGCATGGCGACCTCTCGGGCATCGCGCGTGTGGATCTCCAGGTGCTCAGCCGCGTAGGCGTCGATGACGCGCAACCCCTGGTTGATGTCGTCCACCAGCACGACGCCGCTTTGCGAGCCCGCGAGCGCCTCGCTGATGCGCTCGACGTGCTTGGTGCGAGCCAGCTGCGCCTCGATCTCGACTTCGACGGCACTGGCGAGCTCGGGTGACGTCGTGACCAGCACGGCCGCCGCGATGGTGTCGTGCTCTGCCTGGCTGATGAGGTCGGCCGCCACGTGCGCAGCATCGGCCGTGTCGTCGGCGAGCACCGCCACCTCGGTAGGTCCGGCCTCCGAGTCGATGCCGATCCGCCCCTTGAGCATGCGCTTCGCCGCTGTGACGTAGATGTTGCCCGGCCCGGTCACCATGTCGACCGGCTCGCAGCGTCCGCCGCCGGGGAGGTCGACACCGAAGGCCAGCATCGCCACGGCCTGCGCGCCACCGACGGCGTAGACCTCGTCGATGCCGAGGAGCCCGCAGGCAGCGAGGATGGTCGGGTGCGGCAGGCCGTCATGGTCGCGCTGGGCAGGAGAGGCGACGCACAGCGACGCGACCCCCGCGATCTGGGCTGGCACGACGTTCATGACGACGCTGCTGGGGTAGACCGCGCGGCCTCCCGGCACGTAGAGGCCGACGCGGGCAACCGGCACCCAGCGCTCGGTGACGGTGCCTCCGGGGACGACCACGGTCGTGACATCGACGCGACGCTGATCGGAGTGCACGATGCGGGCGCGTCGAATCGACTCCTCCAGGGCCGCCCGTACGACGGGATCCAGACCGGCAACAGCGGCTTCGATAGCGCCGGCCGGAACGCGGAGCGAGGTCGGCCGAACGCCGTCGAGCCGCTCGGTCCAGTCGAGGACGGCCTCGGCACCGCGCTCGCGGACATCGAGGACGATCGGCCCTACCGTGGCGGTCGCCTGCTCGACATCGACCGCCGCCCGCGGCAGCACCTCGCGAGGCTCGGCATGCGAGCCACGCAGGTCGATGCGCCGGATCATGCCCCCGATTGTAGGTCTAACCTGCGAACGTGACGGACGGGCGACTTCTCCCCCTGTTCCCCCTCGGCACCCTGTTGGTTCCGGGCTTGGTACTGCCCCTGCACATCTTCGAGCCGCGCTACCGCCGCCTGATCGCCGACCTTCAGGAGTTGCCCGAGGACGAGCGCGAGTTCGTCGTGGTCGCCATCCGCGAAGGACGGGAGGTGGGCGCTGAGGGTGCGCGGGCACTCTACGAGGTCGGCACCATTGCATCGCTGCGTGAGATCTCACCACTGGATGACGGTCGCTTCGACATCGTGACGGTGGGAACCCGCCGAGTCCACGTCGGCACCATCGACACGTCACTGCCCTACCTGCGCGCCATCACGACCGAGGTGGCCGAGGAGTCCGGAGGAGATACCGAGCCCCTCGCTTCCGCGGTGGCACAGTGGTTCGTGGAATACCGCTCCATGTTTACCGAGGACGACGGGAGCAGCCTGCCCGACGAGCCGCGCGTCCTGTCCTACCTCGTGGCCGCGGCCGTCGTCATCGATCTGCCCGGTCGCCAGGCGTTGCTCGAACAGCCGACCGATGCCGATCGACTGCGTGCCGAGCTCGCCTTCCTGCGCCGCGAGACCTCGGTCATCGCAGCGCTGCCGTCGCTCCCGGCGGTCGACCTGCTCCGCGACGAGGCCTCCCCCAACTAGTCATGGCCAAGCGAACGCCGTCCGGGACGCCCGCGCTCATCGCTTTACAGCGCGAGCAGGTGCCCCACTCGGTGCACGCCTACGACCATGATCCGGCTGTCGCGAACTTCGGCCTCGAGGCAGCGCAGGAGCTCGGCGTGGAACCTGCACGCGTCTTCAAGACGCTCCTCGCCGACGTCGATGGGACGCCCGTGGTCGCGATCGTGCCGGTGAGCGGCAGCCTGGACCTGAAGGCACTCGCGAGCGCACGCGGCGCCAAGCGGGCGCGCATGCTGGAGCCATCGGTAGCGGAGCGCCTGACCGGATACGTCGTCGGTGGCATTTCCCCACTGGGTCAGCGCACATCGAGCGCCACGGTGATCGACGCCAGCGCCCTGGATTTCGCGACCGTCTACGTCTCCGCGGGCCGCCGTGGCCTCGATGTGGAGTTGGATCCGCGCGACCTCATGCGCCTGACGGCCGCTGACCTTGCGCCGATTGCCGCTCACTAGAACGAGCCACCAGCCAGTCGCCGACAGCGACGGCGAACACGACAAGTGCACTGGCCGCTGGCCACAGCACCAGCACTCCCGGCATGCGCAGTCGCAGCGGTGCCCGCACGGCGTCGCCCGCTTGTGACGCGGCCAGGAGAGCGTCGAAGTCGACACTGGCCGCCCGTGTGCCGACCAGCCACAGACTGGCGGCACCGAGCAGGCCGAGGACCACGACGAGGACCGCTGCCCAGCGCATGCCCCGGTCGAGGTCCTGCCCACGCGCGGCCCGCCTGACGGCAAAGACAACGCACGCACCGACGACGAGTCCCGCGATGGCACACAGGATTGCCGCGATGCCGTCGTCGGTCATGTAGCCCTCAGGCTGGTAGCCCTCGGGATAGGGCTTGCCGTCGCCAGCCACGATGAGATCGACGCGCGGAGCGAGCCGTGCCCAGACCAGACCGAGCAACGCACCGAGCGCGATCGAACTGATGGCCGCGATGGCCACGGCCATCCACGCTCGAGCTCGCACGTCTTGAGCGTATTCGCTCAGCCGAGGCAGGTGGGACCGAGCAGCGCCTTGAGGTCGCCGTAGAGCGCTGGGGTCGGCGTCACGCGCAGTCGATCGTCGAGCCGCATGACCGTGGTGCGCTCGGCCGTCACCAGGTGCAGGTGCACCTCCGTGGTGCCCGGGTGGACGGCCAGGATCTCCTTGAGCCGGTCGACCACGGGCGGAATGCAGCGCGAGGCGGGCATCGACACGCGCACGGGCCCGGTGTGGGCCTGGCTGACATCGGGCTGGGTGATCTCGAGGGCGATCAGTCGCGTGCCGTCGTCGTCCGAGCGGTCGATGCGCCCCCGCAGCAGGAGGATCGAGTCGTTGGCCAGCAGCGTGCTCGCGGCGAGATAGGTCTGCGGGAACACCATGACGTCGACGGCACCGTCGAGGTCTTCCAGCGTGACGATGGCCCAGACCGAACCCTGCTTCGTGGTCTTGCGCTGGACGGCAGTGACGAGGCCGCCCACGGTGACCACCTGGCCGTCGGGGCGATCGCCGCCGTGCAACTGCGCGACGGAGCAGTCGGTGGACTGCGCCAGCAGCTGCTCGATCCCGAAGAGGGGGTGATCGGAGACGTAGAGGCCGAGCATCTCTCGCTCGTGGGCGAGCAGGACGTCCTTCTCCCATTCGGCGAGCGGGATGTCGGGGGCCACGCGGATGCCGGTGTCGCCCGCCTCATCGCCCAGCCCACCGAAGAGGTCGAACTGGCCCATGGCCTCGGCGCGCTTGAGATCGATGGCGGCGTCGATGACCTGATCGTGGATCGTGACGAGCCCGCGACGCGTGTGCCCTAGGGAGTCGAAGGCACCCGCCTTGATCAGGCTCTCGACGACGCGCTTATTGCAGACCGAGGCATCGACGGCGGCAATGAAGTCCATGAAGTCGGCGAATCGGCCACGCGATCGCCTGGTGGCGATGATCGACTCGACCACATTGGCACCGACGTTGCGGATCGCCGAAAGACCGAACCGAATGTCGCTTCCGCGGGGAGTGAAGTCGAAGTCGGAGTCGTTGACATCGGGTGGAAGCACCTTGATACCCATGCGACGACACTCGTTGAGGTAAACCGCTGACTTGTCCTTGTCATCCTTGACGGAGGTGAGCAGGGCGGCCATGTATTCCTGGGGGAAGTTCGCCTTGAGGTAGGCGGTCCAGAAGGACACCAGCCCGTAGCCGGCGGTGTGGGCCTTGTTGAAGGCGTAGTCGGAGAAGGGGACGAGGATGTCCCACAGCGTCTGGATGGCGCCATCGGAGTAGCCGTTGGCCTGCATGCCCTCGCGGAACGGCACGTATTCCTTGTCGAGGATCTCCTTCTTCTTCTTGCCCATGGCCCGGCGCAGCAGATCGGCCTTGCCGAGCGAGTAGCCCGCCAGCTTCTGGGCGATCGCCATGACCTGCTCTTGGTAGACGATCAAGCCGTAGGTGTCGCCGAGGATCTCGGCCAGCGGCTCCGCGAGCTCGGGGTGGATGGGTACGACGGGCTTGCGACCGTTCTTTCGATCGGCATATTCGTTGTGTGCGTTGGCACCCATGGGGCCGGGTCGGTAGAGCGCCAGCACCGCGGAGATGTCTTCGAAGGAGTCCGGCTGCATCGAGCGCAGCAGGGCGCGCATCGGACCACCGTCGAGCTGAAAGACTCCGAGCGTGTCGCCGCGCGATAGCAGGGCGAACGTTGCGTCGTCGGCGAGGGCAAGCTCCTCGAGCACGACGGTCTCACCGCGGTTGAGCTGGATGTTGTCGAGACAGTCATCGAGAACCGACAGGTTGCGCAGTCCGAGGAAGTCCATCTTGAGGAGTCCGAGGGCCTCGCAGGCACCCATGTCGAACTGCGTGATGATCGCGCCGTCCTGCTCACGTCGCCACACCGGAATGACGTCCATCAAGGGCTCGCGGCACAGGATGACTCCCGCTGCGTGCACGCCCGGCTGCCGTTTGAGTCCCTCGAGGCCCCGCGCCGTGTCGACTACCCGCGCGACATCGGGGTCGGAGTCGTAGAGAGTGCGGAACTCTGCTGCCTCGCCGTAGCGGGAGTTGGATGTGTCAAAGGCTCCGGCCAGCGAGATGTCCTTGCCCATCACCGACGGCGGCATGGCCTTGGTGATGCGGTCGCCGAGAGCGTAGGGGTAGCCCAGCACGCGGGCCGCGTCCTTGACCGCCGCCTTGGCCTTGATCGAACCGAAGGTCACGATCTGGGCCACGCGCTCCTCGCCGTATTTTTCGGTGGCGTAGCGGATCATGTCGGCACGGCGACGCTCGTCGAAGTCGATGTCGATATCGGGCATCGAGATGCGCTCGGGGTTGAGGAAGCGCTCGAAGAGCAGTCCATGCTCGATGGGATCGAGATCGGTGATGCCCAGCGCGTAGGCGATCATCGCTCCTGCCGCGGATCCTCGGCCGGGGCCGACGCGGATCCCGTTGGCCTTGGCGTGCTGGACCAGGTCGGCCACCACCAGGAAGTAGCCCGGGAATCCCATCTGGGTGACGACGCCAAGCTCGTAGACCGCCTGCTGCCGCACCTCGTCGGACACCCCGCCGGGATAGCGCCGAGCGAGGCCTCGCTCGACCTCGGCGATGAGCCACGACTCCTCGGTCTCACCCTTGGGAACCGGGAAGCGCGGGAGGAGGTTGGCGCCTTCGTTGAACGTGACGTCACAGCGCTCAGCGATGAGGAGGGTGTTGTCGCACGCCTCGGGAAGTTCGCGCCAGACGTCGCGCATCTCCGCGGCGCTCTTGAGGTAGAAGTCGCGTGCGTCGAAACGGAATCTCTTGGGATCGTCCATCGTCGTGCGCGTGCCAATGCACAGCAGCACATCGTGCGTGTCGGCATCGGCTGCGTGCACGTAGTGGAGGTCGTTAGTGGCGACGAGCGGCAGTTCAAGGGCTCGCGCGATGCGCAGCAGGTCTTCGCGGAAGCGGCGTTCGATCGCCAGCCCGTGGTCCATGACCTCACAGAAGTAGTTGCCGGGCCCGAGAATGTCGCGCATATCGGCGGCCGCCGCCAGAGCCCGGTCGTAGTTGCCCGCCTGCAGCCAGCGGTTGACCTCACCGGAAGGGCAACCGGTCGTGCCGATGAGTCCCGAGCCGTAGGTCTGCAGCAGTTCGCGGTCAAAGCGCGGCTTGAAGTAGTAGCCCTCGAGGCTGGCGAGCGAGGCCAGGCGGAAGAGGTTGTGCATGCCCGCGGTGTCTTGCGCCCAGAGCGTCATATGGGTGTAGCTCTGCGTGCCGCGGCCCCCGGATCCGTCGTCGGAGTTGCCCTCGTCGAACCCGCCACCGAAGTCGAAGGCGCGGCGTTCGAACCTGCCCTGCGGCGCGTAGTAGCCCTCGAGCCCGATGATCGGCTTGACGCCCGCTGCCTTCGCGGCCTTGTAGAAGTCGAAGGCACCGTAGAGCGTGCCGTGATCGGTCATCGCGATGGCCGACATGCCCTGTCGCGCCGTCTCCTCCATCAGGTCGTCGAGTCGGCTTGCCCCGTCGAGCATGGAGTATTCGGTGTGGACGTGGAGGTGGACGAAATCGCCGCCGTCGCCTCCCCTGGTCATCCCGCCACCCTAGTCCGGGACGCCGACATCGCTGCCCGCCCGACGCGCCGTCTCGAAGCCTGCGCCACTCACGCCCCAGGGGTCACGGCCGGGGCGTGTTGCCACCCGGCTGGCGGTGGTGGAGAGTTCCCGCGTGGAACAGCGCAGCATCCTCCTGGTCGAGGACGACCCCTTCACGTCGGGCCTGGTCGCCTCGGCGCTGCGCACGGCGGGCTTCGACGTCCATGCTGCGGCCAATGCGCGCGAGGCCCGCGAGAAGGTGGTGCAGGTCGATCCCGACGCGGCCATCCTCGATCTCTCGCTGGGCCCGGGGCCTAACGGCGTCGACCTGGCTCACGTCTTGGCTCGCCAGCACCCGGGCGTGGCGCTGCTGCTGCTCACCAAGCTTCCCGATCTGCGCGCCGCCGGCTACACGATGGCCGACCTCCCCGCCACGTGCGGATTCCTGCGCAAGGAGGCTGTCTCCGATCCCGACCAACTCATCGCCGCCGTCGAAACAGCCCTGAGCGACCACGTCGTTCGCGAGGGGCGTGGCGACTCCCCCCTCGCCGCCCTCACGGCCACCCAGTTCGCCGTGCTGCGTGCGGTGGCCCAGGGCTACACCACCCCCCGGATCGCCGAATTGCGCGGAACGACGGTCAGCGCCGTCGAGAAGGTCCTGGGCAACATCTACGACTCCCTGGGCATCGGCGACGACGAGGGCGTGAGTCGCAGGTCCGAGGCGATGCGCATCTTCATCGAATACGTGGGCCTTCCGCCGCGCGAGTGAGATCGCCATGACCTCCTTCCTCCAGCGCATCACCGGTCCGGCCCTGGTCTCGTGGCCGGTACTCGTCCTCGTCGTCGTGTGGAGCACGGCGCTCAACCTCCTCGGCGCCGGTCCAACCGTCTCGGGCGGACTCGCCCTGCGGGCAGTTGCCGCGGCCCTGGCCGGCGCACTCTCCTTCGCCCTCGTCGTCGGAGCCTGGTACGCCGTGATCCGCCGGTGCAACGGCCCGGTGCGCATCGTCGCGGTCACCATCACGCTGCTGCTCGCCGGTCTCGTTCGCGGCGCGGCCCTGCAGTTTCTTCTGGTCACGTTCGCGCTCACGGACGACTCCACGGCCAGCGCGCTCGTGCGGCTTGTTTCGAGCGCGGTCACCATTCCCATGGCGTTCGTCATCGGCGCGGCCGCCCTCGGAGCCATCGTCGACTACCGTGCCGACGCCGCGATGCTCGTGTCCGAGCAACAGCGCCTAGGCCAATTGCTCGACGCGTCCGCACGCGGGCTCGAGGAACGCCGCACCGACGCCGTCCAGCGCATCCAGGCCCAACTCGACGATGAGATCTCCCGCCTGCCCGTCGACGATGCGCCGGCAACCGTGCAGGCACTCGAGAGCCTGGCTGGCGATGTCGTTCGCCCCCTCAGCCACGAGCTGGCGCGCGATCTGCCCGAATGGAGCCCCGAGACACCGTCGCTGGTCCCGGATGTTCCCTGGGCCGATGTCTTCCGCGCCCCGGATGCCGCTCAGGCCATCCGTCCCGGCGTGCTCACCCTCGTCATGGCCACCATCGGCATTCCCGGCGCGCTTCTCGTCTACACGCCCGTGCGCGGCCTCATCGCCCTCGCCGGAGCTGTCCTCGTGCTGTGGGCCTGCCTGGCGATCGGTCGCCGCTGGCTCGCCGCGCGACCTCCTCGAACGGCGGCTGCCGCGTGGCTTCGCATCGGAGCCGTGCTCGCCGTGGCCACGCTGTTGAGTTCGGCGGCGGTGGGGGTCCTTGATGTTGGCGACCGCGGGCAGGGCGCGTTCTCCCGACTGGCCCTTGTGGCGATCCCGGTCTTCGGATTGCTCGTGGCGATCATGTCGATGCTCGGTGCTCGCATGCGCAACATCACCGCCGAGTTGGCGGAAGTCAACCGCGACCTGCGCTGGTCGCTCGCGCGCATCAACACCGAATCCTGGGAGCAGAACGGTCGTCTCTCCCGAGCGCTCCACGGCCCCGTTCAATCCCTTCTCCACGCTCGCCTCCTGAACCTGCGACGGGCACTCGAGGCCGACGGCACATCCGCCTCCGATATCGAATCCCTACGCGCCGATCTGCAGCGCTCGCTCGCCGCAGCGCTGTCTCCCAGCGACTCCCCGGTGGTTGTCGAGGACGTGCTGCGCGATGTCAGCGGGACATGGGCCGGACTCGCCGAGGTCGGGTGGTGGATCGACGAGGACGCAGCGGCGCTTCTGGCTGACGACCCGCTGTGCTCGGAGGCGGTCACCGACCTGGCCACGGAGGCCGTGTCCAATTCGATTCGCCACGGCCACGCGACCTCGGTCGACGTCCGGATCGACATGAGCGACGACAACCTGCTTCGACTGCGAGTGATCGATAACGGGATCGCGACCGACAAGGGGTTGCCAGGCCTGGGCACCGTGCTCCTGACGCGATGCACCTTCGACTGGTCGCTCAGTCGCGACGAGCCCACCACCTTGACCGCGCGTCTACCCCTGCAGGTGCGTGAGCGAACGCCGGCACTCGACGTGGGCGGGGCCTAGATCCCCTCAGCCAAACGGCGCAGCGCCTCGGCGAAGTCGGGCGGATCAGCCGACTCCACGACGACGCGCTCCCCCGTCGCCGGATGGTCGAAGGCCAGTCGCGCCGCATGCAACGCCGGGCGGGTCAGGCCGAGGCGATCGGCCAGGGTCGGGTCTGCGCCGTAGGTGAGGTCGCCGACGAGCGGGTGGCGGACGGCCGACAGGTGCACGCGGATCTGGTGCGTGCGACCGGTCTCGAGGTCGACTTCGAGCAGGCTGGCGTAGGGAAAGGCCTCGAGCGTGTCGTAGTGCGTCACGCTCGGCTTCCCGCCGGCGACAACCGCCATGCGGTAGTCCGCGCCGGGATGTCGATCGATCGGAGCGTCGATGGTGCCACTCAGCGGATCGAGGTGCCCCTGGGCGATCGCGCGATAGACCTTGTCGACGGTGCGCTCCTTGAACTGCGACTTGAGGTCGGTGTACGCGGACTCGCTCTTCGCCACCACCATCAGGCCGGTCGTCCCCACGTCGAGGCGGTGCACGACCCCCTGCCGCTCCGCGGCTCCGGACGTGGAGATGCGGTAGCCCGCGGCAGCAAGGCCGCCGATGACCGTCGGTCCGTCCCATCCCGGGCTCGGATGCGCCGCGACGCCGACCGGCTTGTCGACGATCACGATGTCGTCATCGTCGACCACGATGCGCATGCCCTCGACGGGCTCGGGCGGGCGTGCTGGCGCGGGGGCGGGCAGATCAACGTCGATCCACTGACCATCTGCCAGCCGATCGGACTTCACTGCCGCCGTGTCATCGATTCGGACACGGCCCTCGTCGATGAGGGCGGCGACAGCACTGCGCGACATCCCGAGCACGCGCGCGAGTCCCGCATCGATGCGTTCGCCCACAACGCCTTCGGGCACGGGGAATCGTCGGATGTCGCTCATCGCTTCGGTCAGCGCGCGCCGGACGCGCGCCTCGCACCACTGAGTTCGACGCCGCGAATCGTCAGGATCACCATCAAGATCGCTGATCCGACGATCGACATGTCAGCGACGTTGAAGACCGGCCAGTTCGGCAGTTCCAGGAAATCGACGACGAACCCCTGGCCGATACCGGGCGGTCGCGTCAGTCGGTCGATGAGGTTGCCCACGGCACCGCCGAGCAGCCCCCCGAGGGCGATCGCCCACGCGACGCTCCCGATCTTCGTCGCCGTGCGCAAGATGACGATGGCCACGACCGTGGCGATGATCGCGAAGATCCACGTGAAGCCCGTGCCCATGCCGAAGGCGGCGCCGGTGTTCTCGGTGTAGGTCAACTTCAGGACCGGCCCGAGAATGTCGATGGGCCCCTCACCCGAGAGGATCCGCGGCTTGAGGTAGGCCACGGCGAGCGCCTTGGTGACCTGATCGATCGCGATGATGACGAGGGCCACGGCAACGGTCACCCACACGAGGCGGTGGCGCCGCCCGGTCGGGACCTCTACTTCGGGGGCAGCGTCGTCGGGCGCACTCACCCTGTCAGAGTACGCGGCGGTCTTCGATCTGCTTGCAGGCGACGCACATGGTGGCTCGCGGGAAGGCCTGGAGTCGGTACTTGCCCACGGGCTTGGCGCAGGACTCGCAGATGCCGTAGGTGCCATTGGCGATGCGCGCTAGAGCGTGCTCGGTCTGCTGGAGCATGTCGCGCGCGTTGTTGGCCAGGCTCATCTCCTGCTCGCGCTCGAACGTCTTGCTGCCGGCGTCCGCCTGATCATCACCGGCACCGTCGCCTGAGTCGGCCACGAGTTCGGCGATGTCGGCTTCGGTGACCTTGATCTCCTCCTGCAGGCGAAGGACGTCCTTCTGGAGCTCCTTCTTGACCTCGGCGATCTCCGCGGGGGTCCAGGGAGATTCGTCCTCGCGCACGGCCAATTTCTTCTTGGCCGGGGCTGCCTTCTTCGCGGGAGCGGGCTTCGTCGCGGGCGCGGCCTTCTTCGCCGGGGCCGCCTTCTTCGCGGGCGCGGCCTTCTTGGCCGGGGCCGCCTTCTTCGCGGGCGCGGCCTTCTTGGCCGGGGCCGCCTTCTTCGCCGGAACGGCCTTCTTGGCCGGAGCAGCCTTCTTCGCCGGAACGGCCTTCTTCGCCGGAGCAGCCTTCTTCGCCGGGGTGGGCTTCTTGGCCGGGGCCGCCTTCTTCGCGGGCACCGCCTTCTTGGCTGTTGCCACGTGCCACCCCTTCCCGGGCCGGTCGCCCCCAGCGAGGCCTGAGCCGTCCGAGGGTAGGCCCCCCGGGCTCCCGCGGCAACCATGGGCCCGGTCTGCCTTCCGGTCATGTCGGATTTCCCGCATGATCGGATCAATGACGTCGCGAAGACCGCATTTTCGGTCTAGTTTTGCTAATTGTGACGAAAATGCGGATTTCTGAAGCGGCCGACTACCTCGGCGTGAGCGACGACACCGTGCGGCGCTGGATCGAGGCCGATCGACTGACCGCGACCGTCGATGGCTCCGGCCGGCAGGTCGTCGAGAGCGCGGACATCGCCCGGCTGCTGCAAGAAACCGCGTCAGCCCCCGTGGGCGCCGAGACCGCGCCCATCGTCGGCCGCTCGGCGCGCAATCGGTTCGCGGGCGTCGTGACGCGCGTGGTCAAGGACACCGTCATGGCACAGGTGGAGATCCAGGCCGGTCCACACCGCTTCGTCTCCCTACTCAGCGCCGAAGCGGTCGACGAGCTCGGCCTGCAGCCCGGTTCTTTGGCCATTGCGACCGTGAAGGCCACCAACGTCGGTGTCGAGGTACCCCGTACATGAGTCGCGCGCTCGCGTTCGGTGCTGTCGCCGTGACCGCCGCCGCCGTCATCGGCTCCGCGGGATGCTCCACCAACTCGACGACATCGACGACGATCACGGTGGGAGCGGCATCGTCACTCACCGACGTCTTCGCTCAGATCGGCGACGACTTCACACGCGCGAATCCGCACATCACGGTCCGCTTTACCTTCGCCGGCAGTAGTTCACTGGCTGAGCAGATCGTGCAGGGCGCTCCGATCGATGTCTTCGCCTCGGCCGGCACGTCGTCCATGCAGCCCCTCATCGACAGCCAGGCAGTGACCGACGCCCGTGCGTTCGCATCCAACTCGCTGCAGATCGCCGTTCCGCCGGGCAATCCCGCCGGCGTCACCGGGCTCGCCGATCTCCCCGGGGTCACGCTGCTCGTCTGCCAGGAACAGGTCCCGTGCGGCGGAGCAGCCCAGCGCCTGTTCGAGAAGAACTCCCTCTCGGTGTCGCCCGCGAGCCTCGAACCCGACGTTCGATCGGTCCTGACCAAGATCGAGGCCGATGAAGCCGACGCCGGCATCGTCTACGTCACGGATGTCCGAGCAGCAGGCGACTCGGTCATGGGCATCTCGATCCCCGATGACCAGAACGTCGCGACGTTGCTGCAGGCAGCAGTCGTCACCGACTCGGCCCACCGAGATGCGGCACTCGCGTTCGTCTCCTTTCTCAACTCGCCCGACGCGCAGGCGCGGCTGGCGGCAGCCGGGTTCGCCGCCCCGTGAGAACGACGCGCCGCGCTACGCCGCTGCCGATCGGCATCCTCGCCACCGTTGGCGTCGCCTTCCTGGCCATCCCACTGCTTGGCCTGCTCCTGCGCACACCGTGGTCGCGCCTGCCTGAACTCCTGACGTCTCCGGTGGCGACCGAAGCGCTGCGCCTGTCCCTGATCTGCTCACTGGCAGCCACGGCGATCGCCGTCCTGGTGGGCGTTCCCCTCGCCTGGGTCCTCGCCCAGTCGCGCCTGCCCGGCACGACCGCCGTGCGCGCACTGGTGACCCTCCCGCTCGTGCTCCCGCCCGTCGTCGGGGGCGTCGCCCTTCTCCTCGCTTTCGGTCGCCGCGGCGTGGTCGGCCAGTACCTCTACGACTGGTTCGGCGTGCAACTGCCGTTCAGCACCGCGGGCGTCATCCTGGCCGAGGCTTTCGTGGCGATGCCCTTCCTCGTCATCACCGTGGAAGGCGCACTGCGATCGGCCGACCCGCGTTACGACGAGGCCGCCGCCACGCTGGGCGCCGGAAGGTGGACTGTCCTGCGACGGGTGACCTTGCCGCTCATCGCTCCCGCCCTGATCGCTGGAACCGTGCTTGCGTGGGCGCGTGCCCTCGGAGAGTTCGGCGCCACCATCACGTTCGCCGGCAATCTGCCGGGAGTCACCCAAACGCTGCCACTGGCGGTCTACGCCGCACTCGACACCGATCGCGACGCTGCGATCGCGCTGAGCCTGGTCCTGCTCGTGGCCTCCCTTGCCGTGCTGCTGCTGCTGCGAGATCGCTACCTGAGAGCCAGTTCGTCATGAGCCTGACGTCGACCCTGCACCTGTCACAGGGAGCCTTCACCCTCGATCTCGATCTTGACGTCGCAGACGGGGAGGTTGTCGGACTGCTCGGCCCCAATGGTTCGGGTAAGTCCACGACGCTGCGCTGCTTGGCTGGGCTCACGGCTCCGCAGCAGGGCCGTATCTCGATCGGGGGTGCCACCGTCGAGGACACCGCCGACGGCATCGACCTGCCACCCGAGCGCCGCTCGGTGGGCTTCGTGTTCCAGGACTACCTGCTCTTCCCTCACCTGTCGGTGCTCGACAACGTGGCCTTCGGCCCGAGATCGCGTGGCCTCGACAGGAAATCCGCTCGAGAACGCGCCCAGCACTGGCTGGATCGACTGGAGATCGGCGAACTCGCCGGTCGCAGGCCGCGCCACCTGTCCGGCGGCCAAGCGCAGCGCGTTGCCCTCGCTCGCGCGCTCGTGACGGATCCGGATCTCCTGTTGCTCGACGAGCCTCTCGCTGCTCTCGACGCCGGCACCAAGGCCTCGGTCCGCTCACTCGTCCGACGCCACGTCGCAGATTTCTCCGGAGCGGTTGTCCTCGTCACCCATGACCCCATCGACGCGATGGTGCTCGCTGACCGTGTCGTCGTGCTCGAGGACGGTCGCGCCATCCAGTCCGGCACGCCAGCGGAGGTTGCCCAGCGGCCCGCGTCCGACTATGTCGCCCAGCTGGTCGGTCTCAACATGCTGCGCGGCAGTGCACGCGAGGGTGTGGTCGCGCTCGCCAGTGGTGCCTCCGTGCACGTGGCCGATCGATCGATCGCCGGTGACGTACTCGTGGCGATCCGGCCAGAGGCGATCTCGGTGCATCGCCAGCGTCCCGAGGGCAGCGCCCGAAACGCGTGGCCGGGGCGCGTCGCCGCCCTCGAGTCACGCGGCGACGTCGTACGCATCGAGGTGGCCACCGATCCGCCCCTGGCCGCGATCGTGACGCCGGGAGCAGTGGCCTCGCTCAGCCTGCACGAGGGAGCGGATGTGTGGCTCAGCGTGAAGGCGACTGATCTCGACGTCTATCCGGCCTGACGCATCGTCGGCTCGCTACCGGCCCAACAGTCGCTCGAAGCGCGGGGCCCCGAGCCCGGACACCAGGTCGAAGCCCCGGGTCGCCTGACAGCAGGCCGGCACGTTGACGAACTCCCCCGGCACGATGACCGGGACCTGGTTGTCACCGGCCCGGATGTCGTAGAACGATCCCGCCGCCTGTGCGTAGAGCCAGGGATTGGCGAACCCGATGGGTGGGCGTCCCCTGGCCCGCTCACGCGCCGACAGCAGAGCGATGTTGGCCGCGGTGAACGGGCTGGATCCGCTCGTGCCGCCGATCGACTGAATCACGCCGGCATACGAGAGGGGCCATCCGGGATACACGGCCGCCAGCACGGCGACGTCGGGGACAGTGCGTTGATCGCGCGCGAACACTCCCGGCTGGTACCACGGCCGGTCGAAGAACTTGCTGTAACCGCCGGTGCCCGCACCCGCGAGCCCATAGCGCACGTCGTTCCACGTGACCTCGTCCTTGCGTGCGTTGCCCTGGCCGAGCCGCAGCCGGGTGCCACCGACGACCGTGACCCACGGAGACGACCCGGGGTAGCTCACCGTGGCCTGCTGGGTGCCGTAGTCACCGATGATCTGGCACAGCGACGATCCGGCGTCGCCCGACGCGATGAAGACCGACGTGCCGACGAGCCCGGACATCGCGAATACGTCCTCCAGGAGAGGCATTGCGGGGAAGCCCTGGACGCCGTCCTGGAAGTCCTGCGTGTAGTTGAGCTCACATCCGTCGTAGGACAGCGAGACGGCATCGGGCGAAGTGGTCGCCTTGCCATCTCGATCGAGCGCTCGGGCGAACCCGTCGATCATCCCAACGTCGTAGTCGTCGTTGACGGCCTGGACGAGGTCGATACGCCGGGCGTCGACCAGCGCCCCCATCACCGTCTGCAGGTCCAGGTGAGTCTCCGGTGAAGCCGACACGATCGTGCTCGGCACTCCGGTGCCGAGGCTCACCTTGATGGCGGGATCGGCCACGCCGAAGCAATCGGCGAACGCCGTGATCTCGGTCTGCTCGAAGCCGCCGCCGAGCGAGACGATGGTCACGCGCGCATCCGAGCCGCGCGCACCCTTCCGCAGCACCTGGGAGGTGCCATAGACATCGCGCGTCTGGCGCGGCGTGTACAGCTGGCGCCCGGTCACGGCAGGGACATCGCACGCCCGGCCAAGAGGCGATCCCTTGTTGACCGGCCAGGGATCCGGTGTCGTGTCATCGATGGGCAGGATCGAGCGCGACGCTGGCGTGAGGGGTATCGGACCGGGGATGTCCTGGCGTGGGTCGTACATCGTCGCCGCCGGGATGAACTCCTCGACCACGGCTGCCAGGGATTTCGGTGTCGCGACGAGGAGACCCGTCGCGGCGTCGATGAAGTCATAGGTGGCGTAGGGCTGGGGTCCGGACTCCCCGCTCGCGGAGCCCTTGGGTGCGGGCGTGTAGGTAACGCCGACGCCCAGCACCCTCTCCCATGTCGCGACCGGGGCGGTCAGCCGCGCGAAGAGGCGCGTCGGATCGATCTCCACCGAGATGCCGAGTGACTCGGCCGTCGATCTGAGGCGCTCCACGGCCCGTGCCGAGCCACCGTACGCACGTCCAACATCCCTGAGCGTCGCGATGTCGCGATATGCCGAGGAGCCTGGCGTGCTCACCGCACGCGCACGGGCGGCCAGTCGCTCGGAGTCGCGCGGCAGGCCTGCGAAGAGGGTGATGCGCATCGCTGGATCCGGCGTTGCCCTGGGCATCGAACCGTGGGTCGCGTACCGGGCCTCGTGCACCGGCGATGGCCCCGCGTGTGCGGGCACGCTCACCGCGGCGATCAGGACCGCGAGCGAGGCAGCGATCAGCTTCACCATCCGGCGAGGCTACGGGCCGAGGCTCCGGAGCGCCGTCGCTTCAGGATGATTCGCGTCGCTCCCGCTGTCGCTTGACCTCGTGCTTACCCAGCGCCGACAGGTGCACCTCGTCGGGCCCATCGGCCAGGCGCAGGGTGCGTATGCCCGCGAACATCCCGGCGAGCGGCGTGTCCTGCGACAGGCCCATCGCGCCGAAGGCCTGCATCGCACGGTCGAGGATCCCCTGCACCGTCAACGGCGCGGCGATCTTGATGGCCTGGATCTCGGTGTGGGCGCCGCGTACTCCCACCGTGTCCATGAGCCACGCCGCCTTGAGCGTCAGCAGGCGCAACTGCTCGATCTCGATACGCGACCGCGCGATCCACTCCCGGATGACGCCCTGATCCGCCAGCGGACGGCCGAAGGTGACGCGGCCCTCGACGCGTTCGCACATGAGCTCGATGGCGCGCTCAGCCATGCCGATCGAGCGCATGCAGTGGTGGATCCGACCGGGCCCGAGGCGTGCCTGGGCGATGAAGAAGCCGTCGCCCTCCCCCGCGATCAGGTTGCTCGCGGGCACCCGCACGTCGTGGAAGACCATCTCGGCGTGGCCACCATGGTCATGGTCGTCGTATCCGAGCACCTGCATTCCGCGCACGATCTCGACTCCGGGCGTATCCCTTGGAACGAGGATCATCGACTGCTGACGATGTCGATCTGCCGACGGATCGGTCTTGCCCATGACGATGAAGATGGCGCAGTCCGGGTTCATCGCCCCGGTGATCCACCACTTGCGGCCGCTGATGACGTAGTCATCGCCATCGCGGACGATCGACGTGGAGATGTTGGTGGCGTCGGACGATGCGACGTCGGGCTCGGTCATGGCGAAGCCCGAGCGGATCTCGGCCGCGAGCAGCGGGGCCAGCCAGCGATCCTTCTGCTCCGACGACCCCGCGATAGCGAGTACTTCCATGTTGCCCGTGTCGGGTGCGGAGCAGTTGAACACCGCCGGGGCGAGTCCTGGGCTGCGTCCGGTGATCTCGGCGAGTGGCGCGTACTGCAGGTTGGTCAGGCCAGCGCCGTATTCGCCGGGCAGGAACAGGTTCCAGAGCCCCTGCTGACGGGCCTTCGCCTGCAACTCGCGCAAGATCGGCGTGCGAGTCCACGCCCAGTAGTCGTCGAGCTGCGAAACCTGCTCGTAGTACGTCGACTCGTTGGGGTAGACCTGCTCATCCATGAAAGCGAGGAGCCGCTGGCGGTAGTCCTCGGTCGTGGCGTCGAAGGCGAAGTCCATGCCCGTCCTCTCTCGGTGAGCTCAGTCTGTCAGTTGCAGGACGATCTCGAGTCCGTGATTGCGGCCCCGGGTGCGCGGCAGGATGAGTGTGCGGATACCCAGGGCCGAGGCTGCCGCGTCATCGGCCCAGTTGTCCCCCACCATCACCGTCTCTTCAGGACGGGCCGCCAGCATCGCGAGGGCGGCCTCGAAGATTCCCGGATCGGGCTTGACCACGCCGACCTCGCACGACAGGACGATGGCGTCCGGCACCAGCCCCTCGCGCTCCATGATGGGGCGCAGGTCGATACCTATGTTCGACAGGATCGCCGTGCGAATGCCCCGGCGTCGTAGTTCGTCGATGACGCGTGGGGCCTCCTCATAGGCGACCCACTGGTCGAACATGACCTCGTAGAGCGCGCGGCGCAGGTCGTCCGGCACATGGCCGCGCATCACGTCGTGGAAGACGTCGTGGTGAAGGTCGGCCGACAGATCTCGTTCGCTGCGCGGATCGACCTCGCGGGCGTGGATCCAGATGTCATCGAGGCGCCGCAGGAGTGCCGCGCGTTCGCTCACGTCCAGGGGTGTCGCCATGTCGGCACGCGCGAGCGCCTGGTCGAGCCACGTATCAGGGTCCCCCTGATCGACGAGGGTCGCGTGGAAGTCGAAGATCACCGCGCGGATGGGTGGCACGTCGTACGTCGACACGATCCGAGCCTAGGCCCCGGGTAGGCTGCTCACTCGATCCCGCATCCCCCGGAGGTAGGCCATGTACCGCCAGGTGCCGGCACATGTCGACCTGCCGGCCATGGAGCGGGAGATCCTCGATCTCTGGTCGTCCGACGACGTTTTCCACCGCTCGCTCGAGCAGTCGGAGGGCCGTCCCCTCTGGGTCTTCTATGAAGGTCCGCCGACCGCCAACGGCACGCCCGGCACCCACCATGTCGAGGCCCGCGTCTTCAAGGACATCTTCCCGCGCTATCGCACGATGAAGGGCTACCACGTCCCACGCAAGGCCGGCTGGGACTGCCATGGCCTTCCGGTCGAGCTCGCCGTCGAGAAGGAACTCGGCTTCACCGGCAAGAAGGACATCGAGGAGTTCGGCATCGCCGAGTTCAACGCCAAGTGCCGCGAGTCCGTGCTGCGCCACGTCGACGAGTTCGATCAGATGACCCGGCGCATGGGCTTTTGGGTCGACATGGACGACGCCTACTGGACCATGGCGCCGGAGTACGTCGAGTCCGTGTGGTGGTCGCTCAAGCAGATCTTCGACAAGGGCCTGCTCGTGCAGGACTACCGCGTCACCCCCTACTGCCCGCGCTGCGGCACGGGGCTGTCCGACCATGAATTGGCCCAGGGCTACGAGACCGTGGTCGATCCCTCGGTCTACGTGCGGTTCCCGGTGACCGCAGGACCTCTTGCCGAGCGGCATCCGGGCGTCAACCTGCTCGTCTGGACGACGACCCCCTGGACGCTCGTGTCCAACACCGCGGTGGCCGTCAAGCCCGATGCCTCCTATGTCGTCGCACGGACGGCCGATGGCGAGACCCTCGTGGTGGCCGAGGACCTCGCACCGTCACTGCTCGGCGAGGGCTACGACGTGCTCGAGCGACTGACCGGCCGCGATCTCGAGCGCACGTCCTACCAGCGGCCCTTCGACCTCGTCGAGATCCCCGACGCGCACTACGTCATCCTCGCCGATTACGTCACCACCGACGATGGCTCTGGCCTGGTGCATCAGGCGCCGGCGTTCGGTGCGGACGATCTCGCGACCTGCCGTGCCTACGGCCTGCCTGTCGTCAACCCCGTGCGGCCCGATGGAACCTTCGAGCCCGACCTGCCGCTCGTGGGTGGCACCTTCTTCAAGAAGGCCGACGATGTCCTGGTCGACGACCTCAGGGCACGCGGCCTGCTGGCCAAGCACGTGGGCTATGAGCACGCTTACCCGCACTGCTGGCGCTGCCACACGCCGCTCATCTACTACGCGCAGCCGTCGTGGTACATCCGCACGACCGCGATCAAGGACGCCCTGCTGCGCGAGAACGAGGAGACCAACTGGTTTCCCGGCACGATCAAGTGGGGCCGCTACGGCGATTGGCTGACCAACAACGTCGACTGGGCGCTATCCCGCAACCGCTACTGGGGCACGCCGCTGCCCATCTGGCGGTGCGACGAGGGTCATCTGACGGCGATCGGCTCGCTCGCCGAGCTGGGCGAGAAGGCCGGGCTTGACCTGACCGCGCTCGACCCGCACCGTCCCTTCGTCGACGACATCACCTTCGCGTGTCCCGAGTGCGGCGGCCTGGCCACGCGCGTGCCCGAGGTCATCGACTGCTGGTACGACTCCGGTGCCATGCCCTTCGCCCAGTGGGGCTACCCGCACCGGGGTCAGGAGACGTTCGACGCGCGCTACCCCGCCGACTTCATCTGCGAGGCGATCGACCAGACGCGCGGGTGGTTCTACACGCTCATGGCAATCGGCACCCTGGTCTTCGACGACAGCTCCTATAAGAACGTCGTCTGCCTCGGCCACATCCTCGACGAAGACGGCCGCAAGATGAGCAAGCACCTGGGCAATGTCCTCGAGCCCATCTCGCTGATGGACGAGCACGGCGCCGATGCCGTGCGGTGGTTCATGCTCGCGTCGGGCTCGCCGTGGCAGGCGCGGCGCGTCGGCCACGCCGCGATCCAGGAGGTCGTCCGCAAGGTCCTGCTCACCTACTGGAACACCGCCTCGTTCCTCTCCCTCTACGCGCGGGCCGCCGATTGGTCGCCCGGCGGCTCCGACGTGCCACCCGTCAGCGAGCGCCCTCCCATGGACCGCTGGCTCCTCTCGGAGGCTCATCGACTCGCACGCGATGTCGACGCTGCGCTCGAGACGTTCGACACGCAACGAGCCGGTCGCCTCATCGCGGCGTTCGTGGACGACATGTCCAACTGGTACGTCCGGCGCACGCGGCGTCGCTTCTGGGACGGTGACCCCGCAGCCCTGGCCACGCTCGATGAGGCACTGCGCATCGTCACGCTCACCATGGCCCCGTTCACGCCGTTCGTCACCGAGCGCGTGTGGCAGGACATGGTGCGTCCGGCCGACGCTGATGCGGCCCCCAGCGTGCACATGGCCGCGTGGCCGACTGCCGACGACGCCATCATCGACGACGAACTCGCGGCGCAGGTGGCCCTGGTGCGACGAGTGGTCGAACTCGGCCGCGCTGCCCGTGCGTCATCGAGCGTGCGAACCCGTCAGCCGCTCGCCCGCGCCCTCGTCTCAGCCCCCGGTTGGACCTCGCTTCCGGCTGACCTGGTGGCCGAGGTGGCCAGCGAACTCAATGTCCTCGACATGTCGAGCCTGTCGGCCTCCGAGGGCGACCTGGTCGACGTCACCGCCAAGGCGAACTTCCGCTCACTCGGCAAGCGCTTCGGCAAGCAGACCCCCACGGTGGCCGAGGCCATCGCGGCCACTGACGCCGCTGCCCTCGCAGCATCGCTGCGTGATGGCGAGGCGCGTGTCGATGTGTCCGGCATGGGTGAGGTCGCCATCACGACGGAGGACGTCGTCATCACCGAGACACCCCGCGAAGGATGGTCGGTGGCGAGCGGCGATGGCGAGACGGTCGCCCTCGACCTGCACCTCACACCCGAGTTGCGCCGCCTGGGCACCGCCCGCGAGGCCATTCGCCTCATCCAGGAGGCGCGCAAGAACGCCGGGCTCGACATCTCCGACCGCATCGCGCTCATCTGGTCGTCATCCGACGCCGAGGTGGTACTGGCCCTGCGCGAGCACGGGGAGCAGATCGCGGGCGAGGTGCTGGCCACGAGTTTCGCCGAGGGAACGCCGGAGAGCGGCGCCCACGCCGGTGCGGACGACGACCTCGCGCTGGCCTTCTCCCTCCGCAAGGCCTAGGACGCCCGCCATGGACGTCCCGAACTTCGCCAGCAACACCCCCCTGTGGCTGGCCCTCTTCACGACCTTCGTCGCGGCCACCTCCGGCGCGGTGATCGGTCGCACCCCGGGCCGAGTGAAGTACGACATCGTCGGCGTCTTCGTCTTCGCGTTCTTCCTTGGGCTGGGCGGCGGTATCACGCGCGACGTGCTGCTGGGCAATGTCCCGCCACTGGCACTGCGCTCGCCGTGGTACCTCGTCACCGTGCTGGGGGCCGTCCTCGTCGTCCTGCTCATCGGGCGGTGGATCCCGGTCAACGGCTGGATCTTCATCCTGCTCGACGCGCTCACCCTGGGGCTCTACGGCGTTATCGCCGCGCAGATGGCGATCGAGTTCGGGCTTCCCGATATCGGCGCGATCATGGTGGGGTTCCTCGCCGCCATCGCCGGCGGCGCGATTGTCGCCGTGCTGCGCGGCGAGACCCCCGAGATCCTGCGCCCCAGCGAGCCCTACGCGATCCTGGTCGTCATCGGTGTCACGATTTTCGTCCTGCTCGACCAGGTGAATGCCGGCGTCGCCGCTCTGCTGTGCGTGGGCAGCGTCGTCATCCTGCGCTTCGCCACGCTTCGCTGGCAGATCCAGACACGCGCGATTCGCCCCATCGAGCGGGAGCCCGGTACCAACCCGCCCGATATGTGAGGCTAGGGACATGCCCTTCGACCTGGTGCTCGGACTGCCGGTCCACCCCCTCGTCGTGCACTTCGCGATCGTCCTGCTCATCCTCGGTGGCCTCGGCCTGATCGCCATCGTGCTCATCCCGCGATGGCGCGGGGCACTCGGCTGGGCGACCATCGGCGTCCTCGGCGTCGGCGTCGTTGCCGCCTTCGTCGCCAAGGAGTCCGGCGAGCAACTCTCCGCCCGCGTCGGGCTACCTCAGGAGCACGCCGAGTGGGGCGACCGACTCCTGCCCGTGTCCATCGCCCTCTTCGTCGTCGCGCTCGGGTGGTACCTCTGGCAGCGACGAGCCAGTGGCGTCGGTGTCACCATCGTGGGCGTCATCGGCATCTTTCTTGCCGTGGGCACCATCGTCGTGACCACCATCGTCGGGCACAGCGGCGCCGAGGCCGTCTGGGCAAGCCGCGTCGCGCCCGCGGCGGCCCCGACAGCGGACGCCTCACCTGCTGCGCCCGGCACCGGTCTCACCATGGCCGACGTCGCGCAGCATTCCTCCCCCGACGACTGCTGGAGCGTCGTCAACGGCGTCGTCTATGACCTCACCGCCTGGATCAGCGAGCATCCGGGCGGCCCCGACGTCATCACGGGCATGTGCGGGATCGACGCGACGCAGGCCTTCACCGGCATGCACGGCGGGCAGGCCGAGCCGGAGAGCGTGCTGGCCGGCTTCGAGGTGGGTCCGCTGGGCTAGTCAGCCTTCGGTCGCCTTGGGCTCGACCGAGGCCGTCGTGTCGAACTCCTTGAGCTGGGCAGCAATCGTGTCGCGCAGCTTCGTGCGGTAGGTGCGCTCGAAGGTGCGCAGGTCATTGACCTTGGCCTCGAGGGCCACGCGCTGGTCGTCGAGCGCACCGGTGACCTTGCGGGCCTCTTCGCGTGCCTTGGTGAGGATCGAGTCGGCCTCCGACTTGGCTGAGGCCACGGTCTCGTCGGCCGTGCGCTGCGCCGCCTCGAGCATCGCGAACGCGCGAGCCGGGACATCCTGACCGGCGGGTGCGGCAGGTGCAGCCATGGCCGCAGCGGCTGCTACGGCCGGTGCGGGAGCAGCAGGCGCGGCAGCCGGCGGTGCGGATGGGGCGGCCTGCGTCGCCGTGGCCACGCGACGCGCCTCGGTGAGCTTGGTCTCGGCCGCCTTCTCCTTCGCCTCGGCGTCGGCGAGCTTGGCCTGGGCCTCGGCCAGTTTGGTGTCGGCGTCCTTGTCCTTCGCCTGGGCCTCGGCGAGCTTGGCCTGCCCGTCGGCCAGGACCTTCTGCGCCTCGTCCCACTTCTTCTGCGCGTCGGTCATCGACACGGCCGGGACGGGTGCGACCTTGGCCCCCTGAGCGATCTGCGCCTTGAGGTCGTCGTTCTCGGTGAGCAGGAGCCCGAGGGAGGACTCGACCTCGTCGAGGAACAGGTCGACCTCATCCATGTCGTAGCCCGTGCGCATCTTCACGGTGCTGAACTGCTTGTCGTGAACGTCCTTCGGAGTGAGGGCCACGATGTCTCCTACCTAGAGGGCGAGGGCGAGGTTGATGAGGATCTGGACGGCGATGATGAGGATGAGGAAGGCCAGGTCGAATTGGACGCCCCCGAGCCGCAGCGGAGGGATGAACCTGCGGAGCAGGCGAAGGGGCGGGTCGGTGAGGGAGTAGATGGCCTCGGCGAGCAGGAGCAGCGGACCCCGCGGCTGCCAGGAGCGGGCGAAGATCTGAACGAGGTCGAAGACCAGTCGCCCGATGAGGACAAGCCAGTAGAGCCACAGGACAGTGGCGAGCACCTGCCCGACCACGCCCACGTCGCCTCCTCAGTCCTCGCGCGCACGGCTATGTTCCGCGCCTCGCGTTCAACTCTGATTGAAGAAGCCGGTCTGCGCGAGTTGGGCGCGGGCCTCCGCACCGACCTCGACGTTGGCAGGCGAGAGCAGGAAGACCTTGTTGGTCACTCGCTCGATCGTGCCGTGCAGGCCGAACACCAGGCCGGCAGCAAAGTCGACGATGCGCTTGGCATCGCCATCTTCCATCTCCGTGAGGTTCATGATCACGGGCACACCCTCGCGGAACTCCTCGCCGATGCGGCGAGCGTCGTTGTAGGTGTGCGGGTGAATGGTCGTGATGCGCGACAGATCGGTGGCCGGCGCAGCGGCGGTCGGCACCGTGCGCACCGACGGGCCGGGGATCGTGGAGACGTTGGTGGGCTCATCGCGATACATCCGACGCGGCTGATTGGGGTCCATGACCGTGACGGCGCGGGGCTCGGAGCGCTCGGGTCGATCGCTCGTGCGCGTGCGACGCTGCGGAGCGGGCTCGTCGTACTCCCACTCGTCTTCCTCGAGGTAGCCCTCGTGGCGATCGTTCTCGTCCTCCACGAGTCCGAGGTAGACCGCCATCTTGCGCATCGCGCCCGCCATGGCACTCCCCTTCGCAGCCGGACACCGCGCCCAGGCTCCCGCCCACACTACCCGCGGGAAGCCCGACTCCCGAGGATCGAACTCCCCACGCGCAGGTGTGTCGCACCGGCCATCACAGCCTCGTCCAGGTCATCGGACATGCCCGCGGACATGACGTCCAGGTCGGGGTAGATGCCGCGCAGCATCGCGAGGGAATCGGCCAGGCGATCGAATGCCGGGGCCGGATCAGCGCCCAGCGGCGCCACTCCCATGACACCGCGCAGGCGCAGGTGCGGTGCATCGTCGATGGCCGCGGCCACGTCCTTGACCTCGTCCGCGCTCGCCCCGCCGCGACCCGCAGGGGCATCCGGATCGAGGCTGACCTGGACCAGGCAGTCCAGCGAGCGGCCTGCCTTCGCGGCACCCTTCTCCAGCGCCTGCACCAACTCGACCCGATCGACCGAGTGCACGACGTCGGCGTAGCGCGCCACGGACGCCGCCTTGTTGGTCTGCAACTGCCCGATGAAGTGCCAGCGCAGTCCGCGACCGGCGGTGTCGGCCGCCTTGCCTGCCGCTTCCTGGTCGCGGTTCTCCCCCACGTCGCGCACGCCGAGATCGGCCAGCCGCGCGACATCGTCGGCGGGGAACGTCTTGGTCACGACGACGAGCGTGATCTCGCTCGGATCGCGTCCAGCAGCCAGGCAGGCCCGATCGATGCGCGAACGGACGTCGGCGAGGTTGTCTGCGATCTCCTGCGTGCGAGGGTCATCCATCGCGGCGCCGCATCACGATGACGCCGGCCTGGCGCCCGGTGACCCCGTCGCGCCGGAACGAGAACAGATCGGGGCTTTCGAACGTGCACCCTCCGATGAGCGTGCCGGCGATACCCCGCGAGGCGAGTTGAGCGAGCACGCCCGCGCGAACGTCGACCGCCGGAGTGCCACTCCGCGTCGACGACGCCGCCGCCGGGACGACGGCGGCAACCTCGTCGCGCACCTGCTCGCTGACCTCGTAGCAGCCCGGGCAGATCGCCGGCCCCACCCAGGCATGCACGGGTCCGGCGGGGTCCAGCTGGTCCAGCGCCGCCCCCACGACATCGGCCGCGACGCCGCGCCACCCGGCGTGGATACCCGCGACCTGGCCACCGCTGAGGTCAGCCAGCAGCACGGGAACGCAGTCGGCTGTCTGGATCACCAGGGCGAGGTCGGGGGTCGAGGTCACCGACGCGTCCGCGTGCGGCGGCTCGTCCAGCACGCGATCGAGACGCGCCACGGCGCGACCGTGGACCTGATGGACGCGGGCCAGGGACTCGGCGCCGACGTACGACGCGACGATCGCACGATTCCTGCCAACGGCCCGCGGGTCGTCGTCGACCGCGCCGCCGACATTGAGAGAGGCGTAGGGCCCTGCACTCACGCCACCGTGGCGATCGGTGAAGACCCACTCGGCCGAGAGGTCGCCCTCGTCGACGCGTCCGTGGGCGAGCACACCCATGCGCTCGACTACTTCAGGAAGTCGGGCACGTCCAGGTCGTCGCCGGCATCGTCGAAGACGATGGTGCGCGGCTGCTGCACCGGACGCTTCGGCGGCTCCGGGGTCACCGGGATCTCGGCGCTGTCGGAGGACGCGGACTGCTTCGCGGCCACAGCAGCCGCGAGAGGCGTCTCCTCGGCGATGCGCTTGGTCACCGGCTGAGTACGTCGCGCGGGCGGCGTACCACCGTCGAAGCCAGCGGCGATGACCGTCACGCGCACCTCGTCGCCGAGGGTGTCGTCGATGACGGCGCCGAAGATGATGTTGGCGTCGGGATGAGCGGCATCGGACACCATGCGGGCGGCCTCGTTGATCTCGAACAGGCCGAGGTCGGACCCGCCGGAGATCGACAGCAGCACGCCGTGGGCGCCTTCGATGCTCGCCTCGAGCAGCGGGCTGGAGATGGCGGCATTGGCCGCCTCCACCGCGCGCTCCTCGCCGCGGGCAGACCCGATACCCATGAGGGCCGAGCCGGCTCCCGCCATGACGCTCTTGACGTCGGCGAAGTCGAGGTTGATCAGGCCCGGCGTGGTGATGAGGTCGGTGATGCCCGAGACGCCCTGGAGGAGTACGTGGTCGGCCTGGCGGAAGGCATCGATGACGCTGATGTTGCGGTCGGACAGCGACAGCAGGCGGTCGTTGGGAATGACGATGAGGGTGTCGACCTCGGCCCGCAGAGCATCGACGCCGGAGTCGGCCTGCGACTGGCGACGGCGTCCTTCGAACCCGAACGGACGGGTGACGACGCCGATGGTGAGGGCACCCAGCGACTTGGCGATGCGCGCGACGACCGGGGCTCCCCCGGTGCCGGTGCCACCACCCTCGCCCGCGGTGACGAACACCATGTCGGCTCCGCGCAGCACCTCCTCGATGTCGGCCGCGTGATCCTCGGCGGCCTGTCGGCCCACCTCGGGATCGGCACCCGCGCCAAGACCGCGGGTGAGCTCGCGACCGATGTCGAGCTTGACGTCGGCATCGCTCATGAGCAGCGCCTGGGCGTCGGTGTTGATGGCGACGAACTCGACCCCCTTGAGGCCGACGTCGATCATGCGGTTGACGGCATTGACACCGCCGCCGCCGATACCGACGACCTTGATGACGGCGAGGTAGTTCTGTGGTGCGGCCACGGCTGCATCCCTTCGCGTCCGGCCCATGAGCGTCCTCCTAGGCCGCTGCGCTCGGCGAGCGCAGATCTCGACCTCACGTTAAGGTTGAGATTTCTTGTTCGGGTGGAACTGCCACGAGGTTAGAGGTCAACCTCACATATGGCAAGACGCCACCTGCGTCACATCCGTCACAGATTTCTTCGTGCGAATCACCCGTCGTCTGCGAGCAGCCTTCGGACCTGCGCGACCGCCACCTCCCCCAGGGCCGCGACTCGGTCGGCCGACCCAGCCGGCCCGCACGCCCAGCGCGCGGATCGGCCCGCCGGGACGACGTCGGCGGGCAGCAGCGATGCCGGGATGCGCTCGGGATCGGCGTGCGACAGATCGGACAGGGCCACGATCTCGACGCGGCCGGTACGCCCGAGCCAGGCGACGGTCTCGCCGCCGCGGTTGCACCGCGAGGGCGGCAGGGCGAGGGCGATGATCGGCAGGTCGTCGGGCAGCCCCGGGAGTGCCGCGCGCAGGAGTCCGCCGACGGTGTCGACGGGGTCGAGCAGCACCAGGCCGCGGGGCGATCCCGGACCGTCCGGCCGCGCGGCCAGGACGCCCGCGACGTGGGTCACGACGGCGGCCCCGGCCGAGTGGCCGACCCCCACCCAGGAGGGACCGAGGTCGACTCCCCTGCTCTGGGGGATTCCCGACTCGATCGCCCGCGCGATCGTCAGCGCCGAGGCCGTGAGGAACGCCGGATCATGCATCGAGTGGCGCGGCACGAGCGAGGCGATGTCGGGTCGAACGCTGCTGATGCCCGCGGTGGCCAGCGCCCCGGCCAGGCCCTCCAGGTGACGTCCGCGGCGGGCGAAGCCGTGCTGCACCCAGGCCCAGCCGACCACGGGCTGGGTGCCGGCCATCCACGTGGTGCGCACGCGAGCGTCGCGGGCACCCGGCACACCGAACTCCAGGTGGACGGCCACGCGGGTACTGTGCCACCGCTTCCGGATGCGCGACGCGGCGACTCGCGAGAGTCTGAGGTGCTCGCCCGCGAGGGCGGGGTCGCCACTCTCGGGAGGAACTGGCGTGAGCCTGGCAGGCACGGAGATCAAGCGCGCGAAGCTGCGCTTCGGCCTCCTCACCGGTGCTGTCTCTCTCCTTGTCTTCCTCGTCCTTCTCCTGTCCACCCTCTCGGGCGCGTTGATCGGCGCCCTAGTGGGCGCGCTGCAGGGCCTGCGCACCGATGGACTGGTCTACGCCGACTTCGCCCGCGACAACATTGCCGCGAGCCGGATGGAGCCGTCGGTCGTCGACGCGGTGGCCGCCGTGCCCGGCGTGGCCAACGCAGCAGCGGTTGGCACCTTCACCACGGCCGCGGACATCGCGGGTCAGCAGGTCGACGTCCAGGTCTTCGGATTCGAGCCCGACGGACCCGGCTCGCCCAGTGGCCTGTCCGATGGCCGACTGCCCAGCGCGCCCGGCGAGGCAGCGGTCGACGGCGGCGACGTCGCGATCGGCGACACGATCACACTCGACCCGGCGGGCACCGACCTGACGGTCGTCGGGCTCTTGCGCGGCGCGCAGTTCAATGCGATCCCAACCATGTACGTCGATCTCGACACCTACGTCGAGGCTGCTGCCGCCACCAACCCGGGACTTCCCTTCGTTCCCATCAATGCCGTGGCGTTCGCGGTGCAGCCCGACGCCGACGTCGCCACGGTGGCCAGTGCGATCACCAGCGACGTGCCCGGGGTCAAGGGCTATACGCGCGACGACGCGGTCGCGCTCATCCCCGGCATCGAATCGATCACGCAGAGCTTCGGCATCCTCGTCGGACTGACCTTCATCATCGGCATCGTCGTCATCGGCTTCTTCTTCCTCATCCTCACCGTGCAAAAGCTCAAGCCGTTCACGCTGCTGCGCGCCATCGGCACCGGCACCGGCCGCTTGGCGGCCACCGTCGCCATCCAGATCACGATCGTGGTGTGGCTGGCATCCGCGATCGCGCTGGGCCTCACCCTCCTCGCCGTACGCGGTCTCAACACCGGCATTCCCGTGCAGTTGGATCCGCAACTCATCCTCACGACGATCCTCGCCGTGTGGATCTTCTCCCTGCTGGCCGGACTCCTCAGCATCCGCCGCATCGCGCGGATCGACCCGGCCTCCGCCGTAGGAGCGCGCTGATGGCCGGCCCCGCTCGCCTGCTCTCCCGCGGCGAACTCGCGCGCAGCAAGGGTCGCTTCGGAGCGGTCGTCGCCGCTCTCTCGCTCATCGTCTTCCTGGTGCTGGTCCTCGGCGCCCTCGCTGACGGCCTGTTCTACGGGGCCACCGGAGCGGTTCGATCGACCAACGCCACGGCCTATGCCTTCTCCGACGATGCCGAGGGCTCCTTGATCCGCTCACGTCTCGACGAGGCGGACGTCGCCCCACTCCGCTCGGCTCCCGGCGTGACGGCGGCCAGTCCCGTGGGCGTGCTGCTGACCGGGGGCAAGGGTCCCGAGGGCGACATCGACCTTGCCGTCTTCGGCCTCGACGTCGGCGGACCCGGCTCGCCGACCACGCTCGTCGAGGGCCGCCTTCCCGAGGCCGGTGAGCAGGGCGTGGCCGCCGTCGACACCCGCCTCCAGCAGGACGGCGTGGTCCTCGGGTCGCAGGTTGCCGTCGGCGACGTGGGGGTCGAGGTCGTCGGCTTCGTGTCGGACGCGTCCTATCAGCTGCAGCCCACGGTCTGGACAAGCGTCGCCGACTGGCGCGCGATGCGTGACGCCGTGCGGCCGGAGCTGCGTGGTCAGCCAACCGCCATCAATGCGGTCGCACTCATCACCGAGCCCGGGGCCGACCTGTCGGCGATCGCCGCCACCCTGCCGGGAACGACCGTGCTCACGAGCGATGCTGTCGGTCTCGCGATCCCCGGCGTGGCACAGCAGCGCTCCACCCTCAACTCGATCATCTACACGACCCTCGCCGTCGCCGCACTGGTCGTGGCGCTGTTCTTCGCGCTGGTGGTCCTGGAGAAGCGCGAGCTCTTCGCGGCTCTCAAGGCTTTGGGCACGCCCACGGGCGCGCTCGGCCGCGCGGTCCTGGTTCAGGCCGTCGTGGCGTCGATCCTCGGCGTCATCATCGGCACGATCGTGGCTCGACTGTTCGGCCTCATCATCCCGGCCAATGTGCCGACGCTCTTCCGCACCGACACGCTCATCCAGATCGCCGTCTTCACCCTGGTCGCAGGCGTGGTCGGCGCCGCCTTCTCCCTGCGACGCATCGCCCGGATCGATCCGGCCACCGCCATCGGAGGCACGCTATGAATGACCCCATCGACGCCACCAGCCCCGTGCCCGACGGCCCCGGTCCCGCTCCGAGTGCCGATGCGCCCACGCGTCCAGGTGCCCTGCTGCACGTCGATCACGTGAGCAAGGTCTACGGGTCGGGCCACACCGCGGTGACCGCACTCGACGATGCCACCATGGCCGTCGACCAGGGCGAGTTCGTGGCACTGCTCGGACCGTCGGGATCGGGCAAGACCACCCTGATCTCGATCATCGGCGGCCTGCTCTCCGCGACATCCGGCACCGTGCGCATCGGCGATGTCGATGTGACCGCCCTCAGCCGTCGCGAGCTCACGCGCTTTCGCGCCGAGCGCGTCGGGTTCGTGTTCCAGTCCGCCAACCTCGTGCCCTTCCTCACCGCACGCGAGAACCTGCTCTACGTCGCCACGCTGGTCAAGACACCGAAGAAGGCCGCCCAGCAGCGCGCTGATCAACTCCTCGAGGAACTCGGCCTGGCGGACCGGGCAAAGAACCTCCCGGAGCAGCTCTCCGGCGGCGAACGTCAGCGGGTGGCGATCGGCCGCGCGCTCATGAACGATCCCGACCTCGTGCTCGTCGACGAGCCGACGGCCGCTCTCGACACGGCCCTCGGCCGCCAGGTCGTCCAGCTGCTGCGCCGCGAGATCAAGGACCGCGGCAAGACCGGCATCATGGTGACGCACGACCTGCGGATGGTCGAATACACCGACCGGGTCTTCGAGATCCTCGACGGGCATCTGACCCACGTCGAGGAACCCAGCGCCCTCAAGCACTAGGCGCTCCGCGCGGCACCCCTACATCCCGGCCGGTCGGCCCCCGTCCTGCTGGATGACGTCGACGGACGCGATGCTCGTGCCATTGGGTCCCAGCGTGATGGCCTTGACGACCCCATCACCCTTGGCGGGGGCCAGGACCATGCGCGCGCCCGTCGGGGTGCTGACGACCCCGACCCCGGCACCTGAGCCGTATCCCCACTGGCCCATGGACAGGCGCAGGGCCATGGTGACGGTGCGCTGGACGAAGGCGCGATACGGAAGGGCAAGGTGCACTCCCGTCTGCGAGACCATTTCGTGGAAGCCGAGCTTGTGCATCTGCGCCTCGTGCGCCCCGCCCACCGACAAGATCTCCAGGCGCCCAGCATCGGACGTCGTCGCGACGATCTGGCCGAGGCCGCCCAGGGCCGCACGCGGCGTACCCACGGCAACATCGACGCCACCCCGGTAGCTCTTGGCACCGATGCGGTACGACGCGACCTTCTTGAAGGTGCCGACCTGCTGGGCCGAGGCGGGATTGCCCTTGGCGTCACCGAAGAGGTCGTTGTTGAAGATGGCCACGGTGGCGCGCATCCCCGCGGCCGAGCCCGTGACGATGGAGTTGCGGCCGCCTTCCTCCAACATGCCGCCTGCCACGTTCACCCCGCCGCGGAATGCGCGGTCGTAGGCGAGGAATGACCCATAAACCCGGCCGCTTCCACCGGAGGCCACGATGACCTTGGGGGCAACACCGGGGCCGGCACCCAGCACGAGATCGTCGCGATGATCACCGTCGATATCGGTGAGCGCAATGGACGGCGCGTCGCCGAGACCGGAGTACCTGCCCAGGGTGCGCACCGATGATTCCTGCGCATTCGAGTACGCCTTCACGACCGCCTTGCCGTTGACGACTCCTACCGTCACCACGTCCGGCTTGGCATCAGCGTTGACGTCGCCCACGGCCACGCTGACATCGCGCTGGCCGGGGAACGGCGTGACCTCCATGACCGGATCCCCGGTGAGGGACGAGAAGGCCGTCACTACCGCGGAGGAGCCCTGACTCACGGTTGCCACGAGCGGGTCGGTGGGGATAGATCGGATCACTGTCATCATGCCGCGGTCCTCATGCGGCAGGCGATGGCAGTGCTCGACGTACCACCCCAGGAAGTCATTGATCCGCACGCGCAGCACGATCTTGCCCGGCTGTGCCGGGAGGCCGTCTCCGTTGAGGACGGGCATCCCCTCGTCCGCGTTGTCCACCCGGGCCGGCGGGATGTTGATGACGTCCTGCTGGAACGCCGAAGGCGTCGGCTGGTTCATATCGGTGACGTATTGCGTCGGCAGGTATTCATCCTCCGGGTTGACGTAGTCCGGATTCACCGGTGAGACGACTTCCATGACCTGGGCGTCTTGCACGTGTGCGTGGAAGGGATGAAGCAGGGGCGAGTAGTTGTAGATCGTCCACTCCTCTACCGTCCCGATACGCGGCTGAGCGATCGACCCATCGGGGTAGAGCTTGAAGTCGACGCCGAAGTTGTTGGGCGTCTCCTTGGACGGCTCGGAAACGTTGTTGAAGATGAACGTGCGCTTCTGCGCAACCGGTTGCTTGCTCAGGTCAAGGTCGCCCGTGTCGTAGTTGGGCGTCAGTGTCGAGGGGGTCGGCACGTGCTTTGTCGTCACGGAGTAGTCGCTGTAGGAGCTCAGGAACACATCCTGCGTGTAGTCACGCCAGCCGCCGATGTAACTCTGATCGGTCCAGTCGTAGGCACTCTTCATGCCGGTGCCGCTGCGATTTTGCACCTGCAAGAGCCGCACGACCTTGCCGGGCGCGGAGGCACCCTGGACGAGGACGGCGACACGGCCCCCCTGGGGAACCAGGTAGCCACGCTCAGCAGCCTCACCCGTGAGGACGATGGGCTTGGGCATCGAGTCACCGTCGATGGACACGATCACCAGGTCGAGCGGAGTGCCCTTGACGGTGGTGTCGTCATAGTCCTTCGCATCCACTTCGTCGAGGGCGATGATGTAGGTCGCGCTGCCGGTGATGTTCGACATCGCCCACACTTGGCTCTCGGCGGGCAGCCCCTTGGCAGGATCGGCCGAGTTCAGTCGCACTCGCGGGTTGAGGGCTCCATTGACCGTGTAGATCATGTCGCCGCGAGGCGCCATGGCCGTGCCGAACGTGTCGGTCGCCGGAGCATCGACGAGCTCGCCGGTGTAGCCCTGTGGGCTCACGACGTTGTAGCGCAGCGCCATCTCATGCTTGACCAGATCGTCGAACTCCGCGTAGTTGCCATCCGAGCGACCGACGATGAGGAACCCCGCAAGTCCGTTGTAGATCTGGGCGTCAGCCAGGCCGTGGATATGCGGGTGAAGCCAGTACAAGCCTTCCGCCTGCTTGTCGGAGATGGTGATCTCGTAACGGTTACTGCGGCCCGGGGGGATCGAGAGCAGGACGTTGTCGCTGTTGCCCGAAGGCCACAGTTCCAGGCCGTGGAAGTGCAGGCTCAGAGGCTGCGGCACCGGGTAGCTCGGGACGCGCTCAGCGTCGGCATCCTGCACCGGCATGAAGGTGTACTTGGGTAGGTCATTGATGTAATCGATGACGACGCGGTCACCACGCTGGACGACCCACGTCGGCCCGATGTAGGGCGAGGTAGTGCCGGGGGTGTAGCTGCCCTTCCCATCGACGAGTTCGGTCTTGTAGGTCAACAGGTCCTTGTATGTCACGTTGCCGATACGGCCGGTCACCTTGGTAGCGGTGACCTTGAGGTGAAGCTCGCCATTGACGCTGGCATAGCGCGGCGGCTCCGGCAGCACCGGTCGCTGGTCGCTGGCCGCCGCAGTGGTGACCGGCTCGGCGGCACTACTCAAAGGCGGGGCCACTAGCAGGGCGGCGACGATAGAGAGGAGGGCGGCGGGCGTGATCCAGCGGGATGTCTTCACGCGGGCACTGTAACCCCTGACTCTCGGTGGACGCGCTACTCTCGCGCTCCAACCGAAGGAGTCCCATGGCCCCGCGCTCTGTCGTCGCCCTCGCCCTTGCCGCCCCTGCCCTGATGGTGGGCAGTTTCACCGTGGCATCCCCCGCGGGAGGCGCCCCCGCCGGGTCCGTGGATCCCATTGTCATCGCGGTCGAGGCACCGCTGACCGGATCACAGTCGTCGAACGGCAAGGACATGCTGCGCGGTGTCAAGCTCGCGGTCGCACAGCAGAACGCCCGCGGCGGCGTCCTGGGCCGCCCGGTGCAGATCGTCCGCATCGACGATCGTGCCGATGCCGACTACGCGCTTGCCTCCGTCGACAAGGCCGTGGCCGCCCGGGCCATCGCCATCATCGGCCCGTACAACTCCTCCGTGGGCGTGATCAACCTCAGCGCCTACCTGGAGGCGGGCATCGTGCCCCTGCGCATGACGTCGGCCACCGCGACCGAGGGGTTCGGCGCCACGACTCAGCCCATGGTGTCGCAGACCTCTCCCGTGGAGATCCCCTACCTCGCGAGCATCGCCAAGAATCGCGTGGTCATGCTGGTCGATCCCTCCTCTTACACCACGACCGTCGCCAACCAGACCGGCAAGGGCCTGGAGAAGCGGGGAATCGACGTCGTGCAGATCATGCTCGACCCAACAGCCTCCAGTTACGACGACGCGGTCGCAGAGGCCCTCGCACTGGACCCCGACGTCGTCTACTCCAGCACCTACTACCCGGAGGGGACCAAGATCGCCCAAGCGCTGGCCGCCGCCAACACCACGGCGAAGTGCTTCATGAACCTCGCCAACGTCGACAATGCCTTCGTTTCCGAGGTCGGCGTGGGCATCGCGCAGTCGTGCACGTACTCCGGCGTGCCGGCCGCCGGCCAGTTCCCCGGCGCCGAGACCTACGTGGCGCAATACAAGGCTGCCTTCGGCAAGCAGCCCGATGTCTGGGGCAGTTTCACCTACGATTCGGCCCTGCTGCTCTTCGACGCCATGGAGCGAGCGGGCACGACCCGCTTCGCCCAACTCACGGCAGCAGTGCTGGCCACCAAGGGCCTCAAGGGCGCCACCGGCACCATCTCCATCAACCCCGAATCGGGCAACCGCCGTCAGGCGCCGATGTTCATCCTCACCGTCAATGACGCCGGGGACTTTGTCATCAAGCAGTAGGGCCGATGCGCCTACGGCGCCGATGGGCTGGGAAAGGCCGTGGGTCGGCTGATGTTGTCCGACGTCGCGGGAGTTCCTGGAGCCGAGACGTCATAGCGAAGCGCCTTGACCTTCAGCAGGACCTGCAGCACCTCGGCCTTGAACGCGTTCTCCTCGGCCGATCCCCAGGTGACGATCGAGCCGTTCCGCAGCAGCAGAGTGACGTCATTGCGCGTCGTCGCCTCGATCCCCTCAACCTTGTCGCGCAGCCAGTCGGGCATATCGCGGACGACCGCGATGGCTGCCTCGAGTCCCGCTCCGGTTGCCTGCACCATGGGCACGCCGTCGACGGGCGTCGGTGACTGTCGGATGACGGCTCCGGTGGCATCGACGATGTCGTAGCCGCCCGTGACGACGGGAACAGCAGCCACCGGCACTCGACGCTGCACATCGACGATGAGGGTGGTGGGCCATTCGCGGGTGACCGTGACCGAGGCAACCTGCGGGAGCGCCGCCACGCGTTCCTCGACCTCCGACGGGGATATGCGCAACATGGGCGTGCCCGCGGGGACCTGCACGACGGCCTCGACCTCCTGCGACGTCAGGGGTCCGGCCGCCGCGGAGGCCGAGGCGATGCGGACCTCGACGGTGTCGAGGGAGAACCAGGGCGAGAACCAGCCGATCCATGCGACCACGGCGAGGACGGGCACGATGACCGCGAGGGCCCACAGTGCGCGCTTCACGCTAGGCGCTCGCGCAGCAGGTCGACGATCTGCGGGGCCAGCATCCCGACATCGCCCGCGCCCATCGTCATGACGACATCGCCGGGCCGGACACGCTCCACGACGGTCTCGGGGACCATCGCCCACGATGGCTGGAAGATCACGCGTTCGCGCGGCAGCGGAACAGCCGCCGCAATGACCGAGCCACTCGCCCCCGGGATCGCCTTCTCGCCCGCGCTGTACACCTCGAGCACGATGACCTCGTCGGCCAGGCCCAGCGCCTGGCCGAACTCGCGAGCGAAGACGGACGTGCGCGAATAGCGATGGCTTTGGAAGGCGACCACCACGCGGCCCGCACCGGCGACCTCACGCGCAGCGGTCAGCGTGGCACTCACCTCGGTGGGGTGGTGCGCATAGTCGTCGTACACGCGGACATTGCCGACCTGGCCTCGCAATTCGAAGCGCCGCTGCGTGCCTGTGAAGGACTCCAGTCCCTCGAGGAGTTCGGAGACGGGCAGATCGAGGCTCGCGCCCACGGCCAGGGCGGCGGTGGCATTGAGCGCGTTGTGCCGACCGGGGACACGCAGGGTCATCCGGCCCATGCGTACGCCGTGGTGCACGACGTCGAAGGACCATCCGGCAGGGTCGGCCGCCGATCGCGCGATGCGAAAGTCCGCGTCGCTGGCCTCGCCGTAGGTGATGACGCGGACTCCTTCGGCTCGAGCCCTCTCGGTCACTCGACGAGCCCCAGGGTCGTCCGCGCATGAGATGACGAAGCCCTGGCGCTCCCTCGTCGAAAGGCAGAACCGGACGAAGGCATCCTCGATGTCCTCGTATCGCTCCCAGTGATCGAGATGGTCGGCCTCGACATTGGTCACGACTCCCACGAGGGGCGTCATCTGCAGGAACGAACCATCGGATTCATCAGCCTCGACGACGAAGTAGTCGCCTGATCCGAAGTGCGCGTTAGTTCCCGACGACTGCAGCTCGCTGCCGATCGCGAAGGACGGGTCGATACCGCACGCCTGCAAGGCCACCGTCACCATCGAGGTGGTCGTGGTCTTGCCGTGCGTGCCCGCGATCGCGATGGGCGTGGAGCCCTCCATGATCGCGTTGAGTGCCTCGGCCCGCGTCCAGACGGGGATGCCGCGTCGACGGGCCTCGACCACCTCGGGGTTGGTGGGGGGAATCGCCGTGGACGCGACCACGACAGCGAGCGACTCGGGCGCTGCATCGAGGGCCTCGGTCGTGTGGCCCACGCTGATCGTCGCACCGAGCGCGCGCAGGGCGGCAAGCCGTCGGGACTCCTTCGCATCGGTGCCGGACACGGGCACGCCCTGAGCGAGCATGACGCGCGCAAGCCCGGACATGCCTGCGCCGCCCACCCCGACCAGGTGCACGCGTCCGGTATCGATCAGGCGCGTCATCCGCGTCCTCCGGCCGCCGAAGCCGCCCGAACCAGATCAGCCAGTCGTCGATCTCCATCGCGTACGCCGTGGGCACGGGCAGCTTCACCCATGCGCTCCAAGAGCCCTTGATTGAGCGCGAGCGGGATCACGGTCTCGCGGATGGTCGTGGTCGTGAAGTCTGCATCGTCGACGATGAGGCCACCACCGGAGTTGACCACGGGCTGGGCGTTGAGTCGTTGCTCGCCATTGCCGATGGGCAGCGGCACGTAGACCGCCGGGATGCCGAGGGCCGCCAGTTCGGCGCAGGTCATCGCACCGGCTCGACTCACGACAAGGTCGGCCGCCGCGAAGGCGAGGTCCATGCGGTCGACATAGGGAATCACCACGTAGGCGGGCTGCGATGGGCCGCGCGGTGCGATGTCGCGAACACCGGCTCCCTTCTCCCCCACGACATGCAGGACCTGCACGCCGGCGGCGGCGAACTCGTCTGCCGCAGCGGTGACGATCTCGTTGAGGTGCTGGGCGCCCAGGGACCCACCGAAGACCAGCAGCGTGGGCCTGTCGGCCGCCAGGCCGAAGTGATCACGTGCCTGTCGCCGCATGAGAGAGCGGTCGTCGGTCTCGGCGAGCGCGACGATCTCCGGACGCAGGGGCATCCCCACTCGT
This sequence comes from Actinomycetales bacterium mxb001, assembly GCA_004379115.1. GTDB lineage: Bacteria > Actinomycetota > Actinomycetes > S36-B12 > S36-B12 > Mxb001. Next base: position 11,410 of record NBNH01000320.1, on the reverse strand, counting down.
GTCGCGCGCGGCAGGCTCGACGTCACGTTCTCCGCCACCCAACCGGTGAGTCGCGCACCCACGCGATTGGCGACGCCCGCGCGGCTGTTGGCCTCGTGAATGACGAGCGGGATTCCCGCGCGACGGGCGGCGAGATAGGCCGGCAGGGCAACGTAGCCACCGAAGCCGACCACCACGTCGGGATCCTCCTCGCGCAGGATCGCCATCATCTGCCGCACCGAGCCGGAGACACGCACGGGCACCAGCGCGAGGTCCTTCGAGGGTTTGCGCGGCAGGGGAACGGCCGGGACGGTGCGCAGCCGGTAGCCGCGCGCGGGGACGAGCCGGCTCTCCAGACCGTCTTCTCGCCCTACGACCACGACCTCAGTGTGCGGGTCGTCGCGCATGAGCGTGTCGGCGAGGGTGAGCGCCGGAACGATGTGGCCGGCGGTTCCCCCGGCAGCGAGCAGGACCTTCACGCCACCCCCTGGGGCGTGCGGCCGGCCCCCTTCCTCCGAGTCGGCGTACGCGCCGGCACGGAATCCTCGGTGTCCACCGCTTCCAGGGCAGCGTCCCGAGGTCCTCCGAGTGCGCGCGCGAAGGACAGCAGGATGCCGATCGCGATGAGCAGCGGTATCAGCGACGAGCCGCCATAGGACACGAGGGGAAGCGGCACGCCGGTGATGGGAAGCAGGCTCAGGACGGCGCCGATGTTGACCACGGCCTGCACGATGATCCACGTGCCGATACCTGCGGCAGCCAGTCGCATGAAGGTGTCGGTGGCCGACTGCACGATGCGGAACGCAACGAAGGCAACGACGCCAAAGAGCATCAGGACCGTCAACGTGCCGATGAGACCGAGTTCCTCGCCGATCACGGGGAAGATGAAGTCGGTGTGGGCCTCGGGCAGCGACCCCCACTTCTCACGGCTCGCGCCGAGTCCCACCCCCCACCATCCGCCGGTTCCCAGCGCGTACTGGCCCTGCGTGACCTGCCACCCGTCGCCCAGTCGATCGGCGCTGGGATCGAGCCACGAGGTGAATCGGCTCATGCGATAGGGAGCGGCCAGGGTGAGCGCCGCGATCGCCAGGATTCCCAGGCCACCGAGCACGGCGAAGAGCCTCAGCGGCGCGCCCGCAGCGAACAGCACGCCGCCGACGATGAGGGCGAGCAACAGCGTGTTGCCGACGTCGCCTTCCATGAGAACGAGCAGCAGCATCAGAGCGGTGACGGGTAGCAGGGGGATGAGCAGGTGCGACCAGCGGTTGATCGTCGCCTGCTTACGAGTGAGCAGGTCAGCGGACCACAGGATGATCGCGAGCTTGGCGAACTCGGAGGGCTGAAGTCGGAACGGCCCGACGATGTCGATCCAGTTGCGCTGCCCTGAGACTTCGACGCCGACGATCAGCACGGCGAAGAGCAGTCCGAAGGCGAGGATGAGCGCGGGCCAGGCAAGTCGACGCCACCAGCCGATGGGGATGCGCGTGGCCACCAGCATGAGCACGACGCCGATGACCGCGAAGAGACCCTGACGCTGGGCGAGGGTGTAGGGCGAGCCGAACTGGCGAATCGACAGCACCGAGGACGAGCTCAGGACCATGAGCAGGCCGAGGAGGAGCAGGGCGAGGGCCGCGCCGAGGAGCAGGTAGTACAGCACCATCGGATGGCGCGTGACGCGATCCATGGGGACAGTCTTCCGGTGCAGGTGGGGTGGAACCGTGACATCGGGGCGCGTGTCGCGTTCTGGGGCGTCTGTGACTGGCGGGGCTACTCCCCCAGGGCCCGGGCCGCCGCGGCGAAACGGTCGCCTCGGTCGGCATAGTCACGGAACATGTCCCAACTGGCGCAGCCCGGGGCGAGCAGGACCGCATCGCCCGGTCGGGCCAGGCCCGCGGCCAGTGCCACCACCTCGACCATCGCATCGGGGTCGGTGCGGTCGACCTCGGCGATCGCCACGCCCGGGGCGTGGCGGGCGAGCGCATCGCGGATCACCCCGCGATCGACGCCCAGCAGCACGACTCCGCGCAGGCGAGGTGCGACGACGCGTACAAGATCGTCGAACGACTGGCCCTTGGCCTGGCCGCCGGCGATCCACACCACCGAGTCGAAGGCGCGCAGGGACATCTGGGCAGCATGGGTGTTAGTGGCCTTCGAGTCATCGATGAAGATCACGTCGCCGTGATCGGCAACGCGCGCGACGCGATGCGGTGCGGGCGTGAAGCCCTGCAGCCCCTCTCGCACGGCTGACGGGGCGACGCCGAAGGATCGCGCGAGTGCCGCGGCGGCCAGGGCGTTGGCGACATTGGCGGGACTGCGCCCTGGTACGTCCTCCACCGTCGCGAGCTCCTGGGCATGGGTACGTCGATCGTCGATGAAGGCCCGGTCGACCAGGGCGTCGTCGACGACCCCCAGCATCGAGACGGACGGCACCGACAGCGTGAATCCCACGGCGCGGCATCCCTCGATCACGTCGGCATCCCGCACCATCTGCTCGGTGACGGGGTCGTCGACGTTGTAGACGGCGGCCACGCGAGCGTGTCGGTAGACGAGGGCCTTGGTGCGGCCGTACTCCTCCATGGTGGAGAAGTAGTCGAGATGATCCGGTGCGAGATTGAGGCAGGCGGCCGACTCCGGGCTCATCGACGTGACGAAGGGCATCTGCGTGGCGCTGACCTCGGTGGCGATCACCTGCAGCGAGCGATCGCGTACGGCGTCGATCAGGGAGAACCCCACATTGCCCGCCGCCGTCGATGCGAGCCCGGCGGCGCGCAGCATGGAGTCGAGCATGAGCGTCGTCGTGGTCTTGCCATTGGTGCCCGTCACGCACAGCCACGGGGCCGGTTGATCCGCGAAGCGCAGCCGCCAGGCCACCTCGAGCTCGCCCCACACGGCGATACCGCGGTCGAGGGCACTGACGATGACGGGATCGCGCGGTCGGATACCCGGCGACACGACCAGCACGTCGGCTTCGTCATCCGCTGAGCCGGGATACCCCAGCCGCACGCTCGCCCCCAGGGTCTCGAGCACGGCGGCCTTCTCCCGGCGCTTGTCGTCGTCGCTGGCATCGAGCACGGTGACCTCGGCGCCTACCGACAGCAGCGCATCAGCGGCGGCGAAGCCGGCGATGCCAATGCCCGCCACCGTGACGCGGAGCCCGGCCCAATCGGATGAGGAGGAGGTCAGCGCGTCCAGGTCGCGCGTCATCCACGCACCCACTCGGCATAGAAGATGGTCAGGCCGAGCGCCACGCACATTCCCTGGATGATCCAGAACCTCACCACGATGTTGACCTCGGGCCAGCCCTTCATCTCGAAGTGATGGTGAAGAGGGGCCATGAGAAGCATGCGGCGATGCAGGACCTTGTAGGACGCCACCTGGCCGATGACCGAGAGGGAGATGAGGACGAAAAGGCCGCCCAGCAGAGCCAGGAGGAGTTCGGTGCGGCTGATCACCGCGAAGCCCGCGATGGCGCCGCCGATGGCAAGCGAGCCGGTATCGCCCATGAAGATCTTGGCGGGCGCGGCGTTGTACCAAAGGAACGCGAAGCACGCGCCAGCACACGCAGCGGCGAGTGCCGCGAGGTCGAGGGGGCTGGCGGTGGGATAGCACGCCGGACCGGGCGTGAAGAAGCACGACTGCCCGTACTGCCACACGCCGATGAGGACGTAGGCACCGAAGGTCATCGTCGCCGCACCCGTTGCGAGTCCGTCGAGACCGTCGGTCAGGTTGACGCCGTTGGTGGAAGCCGTGACCAGGAACCAGATCCACAGCACGTAGAGAGCCACGGGCAGGACGAGCGGGGTGTCGCGGATGAAGGAGACAGCAGTCACCGCGGGCGTTTCGCCGATGGCATTCGGGAACTGCAGCGCAAGGTAGGCGAAGCTCAGGGCGATCACGGCCTGGCCGATGAGCTTCGTGCGCGCACGAAGTCCCGTCGACCGCTGCTTGAAGATCTTGAGGTAGTCGTCGGCTACGCCCACGGCGGCCAGGCCAAGCATCAGATAGAGGATGAGCAGCGCCGAGGGCGACGGCGGGGTCCAGAAGATCAGGTGCGTCAGTCCGTAGGCGAGGACGACGCCGGTGATGATCGCAACGCCGCCCATCGACGGCGTGCCACGCTTCCCCTCGTGCTCGGGGTAGGGCTCTCCCTCGGTCGACACGCGGATCGCCTGCGAGTACCCCCGGCGCAGCAGCAGCTTGATGAGCAGGGGCGTGCCGATGAGGACAACCAGCACTGAGATAACGCCCGAAGCCACGACGAGTTTCACGGCGCATCCTCCAGCAGGCCGGTCGCCACGACGTCGAGCCCGATCGACCGGGACGCCTTGACCAGGACCACGTCTCCGGGCTGGATCTCCGCGCGCAGCAGGCTCAAGGCCGACTCGGCGTCAGGGACCCACGTGGACTCGTTGCCCCACGAACCTTCGTGGCTGGCCCCCAGGTGCACGGGTCGCGCGCCCTCGCCCACCGCGATGAGCCGTTGCACGTCAAGACGCACCGCAAGGCGTCCGATGGCGTCGTGCTCGTCGACCGACGTATCGCCGATCTCCTTCATCTCGCCGAGAACTGCCCAGGTACGACGTCCCTTGCCCATGGCAACCAGCGCCTTCAGCGCCGCGCGAGTCGACTCCGGGTTGGCGTTGTAGGCATCGTTGACGACGATGACGCCGTCGGGGCGCTCATGCACCTCCATGCGCCACTTGCTCACCGGCTCGTAGGCGTTGAGCGAGGATGCGATGTCGGCCAGGGACACGCCCGCGGCCAGCGCCATGGCCGTGGCCGCCAGGGCGTTGGCCACCTGATGCTCCCCGGCCATGCGCAACTCGACCCGAGCCGTCTCGCCAGCGGCGTGGACGGTGTAGGACGCTCGCGCGAGCGGGTCGATGGTGACGTCGGTCGCGCGCACTGTGGCGTCCGCTGCCTCGCCGAAGGTCATGATCCGCGCAGTGGTGCGCGGTGCCTGCGCCATGACCAGGGGATTGTCGGCATGCAGGACGGCAACCCCATCCTCCGGCAGGCCCACGATGATCTCGCCCTTGGCTTCGGCAATAGCCTCGCGGCTTCCGAGCAACTCCAGGTGCGCGGAGCCGACATTGATCAGGCCGGTGATCCGCGGGTGCGCGATCTCGCACAGGTAGGCGATGTGGCCACGACCGCGCATCCCCATCTCCAGGACGAGGTAGCGCGTGGTCGTCGTGCATGACAGCACGGTGAGGGGAAGGCCGACCTCGGAGTTGAAGGAGTTGCGTGGCGCCACGGTCTCACCGTGCGGCGCGAGGATGGCGGCCAGCATGTCCTTGGTCGTGGTCTTGCCGCTGGAGCCCGTGATGCCGAAGACGAGGGTGTCGGGCAGCCGCTGGATCACGTAGCCGGCCAGCGCGCCCAGCGCTCGCACGGGATCGGCCACCACGACCGCTGGCGATCCGACCGGACGCTCCGAGAGCGTGACGACCGCGCCCCGAGATCGTGCGTCGTCCACGAAGTCATGACCGTCGACCCGCTGGCCCGCGATGGCCACGAAGAGCGAGCCGGGCACGGCTTCGCGCGAATCCGCCACGGCCGACGTCACGACGATGTCCGGCTCGCCATCGACGATTCGGCCACCCACGACGCCGGCGATCTCGGCCAGGGTCATCGGGATCATGCGGACCTCAGCGCCATGCTCAGCTCCTCGCGATCACTGAAGGGATGGACCACTCCGCCGATCTCCTGCCCGGGCTCGTGGCCCTTGCCGAGGATGAGAACGACATCTCCGGGACGTGCTTCGGTCACCGCCTCGGCGATGGCTGCCCGACGATCAGCAATCTCGCGCACCTCTCCCTTGGGGGCAACGATGCCTCCCATCATGGCGGCCCGGATGCTGGCGGGGTCCTCCGATCGAGGGTTGTCGTCGGTCACGACAAGGAGTTCGGCCCACTCCGCGGCGATGCGTCCCATGATCGGGCGCTTGTCACGATCGCGATCTCCCCCGCAGCCCAGGACGACGATGCGCCGCCCACCGGCAGCCGGTTGCACGGACGCCAGCACGCGCTCGACAGAGTCGGGGCTGTGGGCGTAGTCGACCAGGGCGACGAATTCCTGACCCTCGTCGACGAGTTCCATGCGTCCGGGCACACGCACATCGCGCATCGCCGTGGAGAGCACGCCGTCGGGAAGGCCGAGCGTGTGCAGAGAGGTCCACGCAGCAAGGCCATTGGCCGCATTGAATCGGCCGGGAATCCCCACGATGACGTCGAAGACGCCGTCATCGCATGTGACCGACATGCGTTGCTCGCCGAGGTCCTCGACCAAGTCGATGCAGCGCACGTCCGCATCATGATCCAGGGCGTAGGTCGTGACCGGCAGCTCGGTTTGCTGCGCCAGACGTGTTCCCCACTCGTCATCGACCCCCACGACCGCACGCCGAGCCCGCTGCGGGGTGAAAAGGGAGGCTTTAGCAGCGAAATACGCCTCCATCGTGCCGTGGAAATCCAGGTGGTCCTGGGAAAGATTGGTGAAGACGGCGATGTCGAAGGTCAATCCGTCAACCCTGCCCAGGGCAAGCGCGTGACTGGAGACCTCCATGGCGACAGCATCGATCCCGCGCTCGCGCATGACCCCGAGCAGTGCGTGCAGATCAGGCGCCTCCGGCGTCGTGCGCGCGCTGGGTACCGATGTGTCCCCGAGTCGGATGCCCGTCGTACCGATGACGCCCGTGGCATATCCGGCTGCGCGCAGGCCCGCCTCGACGAGAAAGGCCGTCGTCGTCTTTCCATTGGTACCGGTGATCCCCACCATCAGCAGGTCATCACCGGGGCGCCCGTAGACCTCCGCCGCCAACTCACCGAGCACCGCACGAGGCTCTGGCGTCCGCAGGACCGGGAGCCCGGCCACGTCGGACGTCGTCTCGTCGGTGAGGACGGCTACCGCACCTCGCGCTCGCGCCTCGGAGCAGAACTGCGATCCGTGGACGCGCTCGCCTGGCAGGGCAGCGAAGAGGTCACCGGGCTCCACCGCTCGCGAGTCCAGCGTGACTCCGGTAACCGCAACGTCACGATCGTCGAGACTCACCTGCAGTCCGAGAGCGTCGGCGAGGTCTCCGAGGGAGCGCGCCACGGTGGCGGGACGCAGCATCGTGGACACGATGAAAGGCTAGCCGTTGGTCGTGGTCGTGACCGGCGCGACGCGACGGGCCTGCAGCGCGTAGGTCATCACCTCGCGGAAGACCGGTCCCGCAAGCTCACCGCCGAGCTGCTCGACCTTGGGGCGCGCGATCGTGACACCGATGACGAGTTCGGGCGCCTCGATCGGCGCCATGCCGATGAAGGAGCCGATCGTGCTTCCGTCGTAGCAGCCGCAGGCCGGGTTGATGACCTGGGCGGTGCCGGTCTTGCCACCGACGCGGTAGCCGGGGATCCCGGCCATCGGGGCGGTGCCATCGTCGGCGACGACCTTCTCGAGCATCTCCCGCACCGTCCGAGCCGTGTGTTCGCTGACGACGCGAATCCCTTCGGGAGCGGCCGCATCGCTCATCACCAGGGTCGGCGGGACGCGCACACCGTCGTTGGCGATCGTGCTGAAGGCCCCGGCGATCTGGACGGCGTTGATGCTGAATCCCTGGCCGAAGGTGAGAGTGGGGAACGTCGTCCCTGACCACTCATCCATCGGTGGCAGGAAACCCTGCGTCTCGCCCGGGAAGCCGAGCCCGGTGGGCTCACCCATGCCGAACTTGCGCAGGTAGTCGTAGAAGACGCCCTGGTCGATGGTCTCTGCGGCCAGGATCGTTCCGATGTTGGATGACTGCGAGAAGATCGTGGTGAGGTCCCACGTGTAGGTCCCGTGCTCCGTGGCGTCGTGGAATCTCTTGCCGGAGCGCTCGAGCGTGCCCGGCACCTCGAAGACCGTGGTCGGCAGAGCGCCTCCCTCTTCGAGCACGGCGGCGACCGTCATGATCTTCGCGGTGGAGCCCGGCTCGAAGGCATCCGACAGGGCGCGGTTGCCCATGTTGTCAGGATCACCCGAGGACGGATCGTTGGGATTGAACGTCGGCGCCGTGGCCAGGGCCAGGATGTGGCCGGTGCGCGGATCCATCACCACGATCGAGCCGCTCTCCGCTCCTGATGCGGCTACCTCATTGGCGAGGGCGCGCTGTGCGACGTATTGGATATCGCGATCGATAGTGAGGCGCACCGGAGCTCCCGGTAGCGGATCCTCGTGCGACATGTCGGCTGTGGGAATGGCCGCCCCGCCGGCACCGCGCTCGTAGGTGCGCCATCCGTCGGTGCCGGAGAGGAGATCGTCGAACGCGTATTCGACCCCACCCAGCCCCTGTCCGTCAGCTCCGACGAACCCGACGACGTTGGCGGCCACGCTGTCAGCCGGGTAGATGCGCTTGGTCGTGCGCTCGCTGAAGATGCCAACGAGTCCCATCTCATCGATCTGGCGCCACTGCTCCGGGGAGATGCTCTTGGCGACGTAGACGAAGCGACGGTCGCCTGAGAGTCGCGCCGCGATGTCGGTGATGGAACCGCCGATGATGGGCGCCAGATCCTGCGCCGTCGCGTATGGATCGTCGATCAGCGTTTGGTCAGCGGTGACATTGCGCGCTTCTACTGTCGAGGCAAGCGGCACGCCGTTGATGTCGAGGATGTCGCCGCGGTCCGCCAGCACCGTCACCGTCGTCGTGCGCTGATCGACGGCCGCGGCCGCGAGAGCGTCACCGCGGAAGGCCTGGATCTCCAGCAGGCGTACGGCGAAGGCCGACAGCACGATCACGGCGGCGATGAAGAGCACCCCGGCCCGGCGCCTCGGGCTGCCCAGGCGCAGGGGCGGTGACTGACGCGTCGTAGGTCGCGACGGAGGACGTCGATTGGCAGGAGCGGAGCGTCGAGGCGGAGCCGCTGTGCTCACGGGCCCTCCTGGGCGGAGCCCCCACCCTCGCCCGCACCCGGCTCCGACGGAAGCGTGGGATCGGTCGGGAACCCACCCTCCTCCGACACATCGCCATCGTCGCCGCCGATGGGAGCTTCGCCTTCCGTGGGATCGACCACGGGCTCTCCGATGGGCTCACCGGTGACCGGGTCCACCCACTCGCCGGTGTCGGGATCGAGAACGGCGTCTTCTCTCGCCGTGCCGTCGACGTTTTCGCCGTTGTAGCCGATCGGCTGTCCGTCCTGGGTGATGGGCATGCCCGTGTGCGGGTCGATGTACATCTCGCCGGTGGTGGGATCGATGAGGTAGCCGTTGACGTAGGTGCCGGTGGCCGGATCGACGACGATCGGCTCCGGCTGCGGGACGGCGTTGCCGAGGATCTCGCCCGTCTCCAGGCTGATGAACGCGGGCGCATCCTGCGGCACCATGCCCAGGCCACGAGCCCGCTCCTCGAGCAGGAAGGGAGCCGAGGCGATGGCGATCTCTTCCTGCAGCTGCTGCTCCTGCTCGAGCAGTTGGGCCTTCTGGGCCTCCAGCTCGCTGATCGTGAACGCTCCGGAGGCCAGCATCGTGTTGACGATGAGCATCGCCACGAGGCCGATCGACACGATGCCGAGGCAGACGACCGCGAAGATCCCCAGACGCTTGCGTCGGATCGCAGGGGCGGTGGACGGAACGAGTCGGGGACGCGCGCGCTCAGCGCGACGGCGGGGACGTGCCTCGGGCTCGGTGAAGAGAATGATGCTCTCTTCCGGCTCGGCGATCCGATGATCGTCGCGACGGTCGTCGAAATCGTCGTAGTCGAGCTTGCGTGCCGTCGCGCTCATGCCGCCATCCGTTCCACTGCGCGCACTCGCACCGACTGCGAGCGCGGATTGCCTGAGATCTCCTCCGCCGACGCCTTCTCGGCCCCGCGGGTGACGAGGCGCAGCCACGGACGCAGGGATTCGGGGATGACGGGCAGGCCACGTGGCACATCGGGATGCGCGCCGGCGGCGAACGCCTGCTTGACCAGGCGGTCCTCGAGGGAGTGGTAGCTCATGACGACCATGCGGCCTTCGGGGGCCAGGCACGACAGGGCCGCAGGCACCGCGCGCTCGAGGACCTCGAGCTCAGCGTTGACCTCGATGCGCAGGGCCTGGAAGGTGCGCTTGGCCGGGTGTCCGCCGGTCGCGCGCGCGGCGGCGGGGATGGCCCCCCGCACTACCTCGACGAGACGCTCGGACGTCGTCCACGGCGCGACCTCGCGCTCGGCCACGATGCGCTGCGCGATTCGGCGCGCGTAGCGCTCCTCGCCGTACGACCGCAGGATGCGGGTGAGGTCATCCACCGAGTAGGTGTTGAGGATGTCCGCAGCCGTCAAGCCCGTCGTCGCATCCATGCGCATGTCCAACGGCGCGTCCTGCGCATACGCGAAGCCGCGAGAAGACTCGTCCAGCTGCATCGAGGAGACGCCGAGGTCGAACAAGATGCCCTGCACCGCACTGATGCCCAGCGACTCGAGGACCTCGGGCATGCGGTCGTAGACGGCGTGGACGAGGGTGATGCGATCGCTCCAGGGCGCCAGGCGCTCGCGCGCGACCTCGAGTGCCGCGGTGTCGCGATCGAGGCCGACCAGGCGGCAGGTCGGCACCTCGGTCAGGACCGCCGCGGAGTGGCCGCCGAGACCGAGCGTGGCGTCGACGAAGACAGACCCAGGCTCACGCAGTGCCGGCGCCAAGAGGGCGACGACACGGTCCCGCATGACGGGCACGTGAGTCGGGGTCGTCATGGTGGATCAGCTCCAGCGCCCGGCGATGGCGGTGGCCAGGCCCATGGCCAGGCCGGTGATGACTCCCGCACCCAGGGCGAGAACGGCTCGACGCGTCGTCGAGACCGTGACCTTGCGCGACGAATCCAGTCCGCGGCGTGTCCGCTCGTGGATGTCGAGGATGGTGGTCACTGTCGTCCTTTCCGTCGTTCGCTTGTCGGGCTGGTCTGGTGTGTGTCCGTCGGGTCAGGTGCCCCCCCGCGTCGGATCCGACCGACTGGAGATCGGGGAAGTGATCCCCAGGCATGTCACGCGGGAGGAGACCTCACGCGACGGACGTCGTCGTCAGAGAATTCCGGGCACCACCTCTTCGCTGATCGACGAGAACGCCTCTTCCTGTCCGGCCAGGTACTGCTGCCAGGCCTCGGCATCCCAGATCTCGCAGGTCGTGCCGTTGCCGACCACGACGGCGTCGCGCTCGAGTCCGGCGTAGTCGCGCAGGATCTGAGGCAAGGAGATGCGTCCTTGCTTATCGGGGGTCTCATCGGACGCCCCGGAAAAGAGGACCCGCAGATAAGCACGGACGCGGGCGTCTGAACGGGAGGCTTCGTTCAGCTTCGCCGAGTACTGCTCGAATTCATCTGCGGGCCACACGACGATGGAGCGGTCCTGGCCCTTGGTGAGCACCACTCCCCCGGCCAGTCCCTCGCGGAACTTGGCCGGCAGGACCAGACGGCCCTTGTCATCGAGTCGGGGCGTGTGGGTACCGAG
>NBNH01000319.1 GCA_004379115.1 Actinomycetales bacterium mxb001 | reverse complement strand
TTAAAACAGGAATACGCTCCAGCTACTTCAAGTATTTTAACCTGGACAGTTACCCCTAAGTTCCCAATACAATTAAAGGCTTATATCTTGGTGTTTCGCAATGGGCAACTTCTTATCAATGACCAATACAACTTGACTGATACGAATAAAATAACCATTGTATCAAGTAGCTTTAAGTTAAATAGTAATTACACGGTTGTTACCGTATCTGGCATCGGCTCGGTTGGTTCGGCTCAAGCTGGAAATCCTGTATATCCAGATGCTGGTATTGCTTTATCAACTGGCAGCACCTGGGCTTCATCAATTCCAAACAACTCAAATAACTGGAACACAGCATATAATGATAAAATAAATAGTTTAGCCGTTACAGGCACAACGACAAAAACAATTACATTGACGCAACAAGATGGAGGAACGGTATCAGGAAACTTTACTGATAATGGTTCAGTTACTTCCGTTGATATGACAGTACCAACTGGTTTATCTGTTTCAGGAAATCCAATTACTACAAATGGCACATTGGCTTTGTCGTATGCTTCAGGGTATTCATTACCAACAGATGCAAATCAAAATAACTGGACAATTGCATATAATGATAAAATAGCAAGCTTGGCTTTTACCGGAACAAGTACGAAAACGTTGACATTAAACCAAACCGATGGTGGTACGGTAACTAATACTTTTACTGATTTACAGGGAATTGTTGCGGCTGATACTGCTTCCATGCTTACACCATATTTTAGAGATGCAGATACAACCAGCCTAAATCTTACATCAAGATTTTCTGCTAAAGAAAATACCATAATAGCTGGAACGACTGGACAATATTTTAGAGGAGATAAAACTTTTCAAACATTAGATAAAACTGCGGTAGGTTTAGGTAATGTAGATAATACCTCAGATGCAAATAAACCAGTATCAACGGCAACACAAACGGCGTTAAATTTAAAGGTAAACATAAGTGATACCGCTTCTATGCTTACAAATTATTTGAGCACGGGCGTTGCGGCTTCGACATATCAGGCTAAATTAAACGGCACTGGTTTTGTTAAAGCAAGTGGAACAAGTATAACTTATGACAATTCGACATACCTTACAACAGGAACAGCGGCTGCTACTTATCAGACAATATTAACTAACCCTTTAACGGGTACAGGCGTTAGTTCATTTTTGTCAAGATTTACAGGAACATCAACATTAGATTCAACAAGAATGTATTATTCAAATGGCAGATTTGGTGTTAACATGGATGCAAGTGAGGCTGCAACACATTTAACATCAAGGTTTGTAATCAGAGATTTTGGACATAATTTTAAATTTGATGGTTCAGCAGCTGGAAGCGGTTATACATCTACTATTAGCCATGATGATACAGGATTAAAAATTGGGCATAGTTCAAATATTAGAGATATAAGATTTACCATAAATGGTACAAGTGGTCTAACAATTGCAAATAATAATAATTCACCAGCAAGAGCGGTTGGCATTGCAACTGATTCTCCAAGTCATCAACTTGATGTTAATGGTACATTTCGAGCCACAGGCGCAACAACCCTTGGCTCAACATTGGCGGTAACTGGCGCAACAACTTTGTCCACAACCACGGCAACGCCAACAAGTTTACTTGGGAAAGACGGAAGTAATGTGGTTGGTAATGTAAGAGTAATTACGCCATTAACTTTAGCCGGTGATTCAATAAATTTAAATACAGTTCCGATTTCAAAAGGAGGTACAGGGAGTACGAGTGAATCTGGTGCAAGATCAAATTTAGGTGTTGGATATGTGTTTTACGCCTCAACTGCTGGTGATGCAATTCAATTATCAAGTAATAAAGTATTTATTGTAAATTCTGGCGGGGCTTCAACTACAACTATTACTTTAGGAACAGCAACTGCTGGCAGATTATATATGATTAAAAATCTTGCTAGTGGAACTGTTATTAGTAATTCATCAAATGTAATACCGTTAAATGGCGGTTCAGCTGGCACGGCTATTTTATCAGCTGGGAATTTGACGACACAATGGTGTACATTGGTTTGTGACGGCACTAATTGGCACATTATGCAATCAAAATAAAAAAACATAAACAATGAAACAAATACTTTTTCCCCTCCTCTTCCTCATGCCTTACTTTGCCGTTGCGCAATACCCTGCCAATGGCAATCAAAAGATAACGCTTGGTGAACAAACAACTGCGGATGGCTTGGTATACCGTGGTGTGGCATCTATTGATACAGTTGCAGCAACAAGCAAAATAAAAAGGTCAAACAAACAAGATACAAGCGTTTATATGCTTGTTGATACTGTTACTAACCTTATGTGGCTTTATAAAATAGGTAGCAATGAGTGGCAACAAGCAGGTGGTTCAAGTTTGGACACCGCAACAATGTTAGCACCTTATTACCGAAGTGGACGAGCCTTAGGAACACCGACAAGCGGAACATTGACAAATGCAACAGGTTTGCCATTGACAACAGGTGTTACGGGAACTTTGCCCGTAGCAAATGGGGGAACGGGGGCGACAAGTGCAGCAGCAGCAAGAGTTAATTTAGGTTTAGCAAAACAAATTAGACAGAATTTTGCTAATAATCCTTATGTACCTATGGGCAGACCTATGGTAAGAAACTTAACAACAACAGATGCAGATTTAAAAGGATTTCAAGGTGGATTTACGGATGGTAGATATGGTTATTTTGTACCAAATTATAACGG
>NBNH01000318.1 GCA_004379115.1 Actinomycetales bacterium mxb001 | reverse complement strand
CTGGTTTGCTTTAGCGATTAAATCAGCCTCTTTATTTACTGTTAAGTGAGACTTACTAACTTCCTGCTTAATGCTTTTTTCACCACTGGTAATAGGTGTTTTAGCTTGTGATATTTGGTTAATTTGCTCTGGAGTTGCCTTTAAGTTTTTAGCTTCTGCTATTAATTTGTCTATTGTTTTTCTACTGTCACTATTTACTTTTTTGAAGTCGCTATACACTAATGGAATAGATGCATAATCACCAATACTTGCGTTAGAATCTATTACATTTTTTATCGTTTTATTGTATTTGCTGTGTGCTGCTTTAATATTTTTAGATTGAGCAATAATTTCATCTATTTTTTGTGTTTCAGCACCAGGTTTATTTTCCTGAACAGCCGCTTTAGATGATTGTATAGCTTCGGTTAATATATTATCTATTTCCTCTCCTACTTCTATAGCTGTTTCAATCGCTTGTTTTACTTTTAAAGGTATTTCCTCAAATACAGATAACTGTTTAAGCTCTTGTCTGGCAGTTCTTTCAAAAGAATCAATTTCTACTAAATCTGGTTGTTGTACACCTACTGTTTCCTGGGATGTTTTTTTAGGTTTAAGAAGAGGTAAAGACGCATTTTCAGGAAGATTTGGCTTATTTTTTGTTATTGCAGATTGGACTACACCAGCTATTTTTATTCCCGCATTTAAAGCTACTCCTGTAGCAATAGATTGCAGGGGTTGTCCTAATGTTGTAAAAGTATTGTTATTTTGGGGTTGAACAGTCTGTTTGTTATTTTGTGTTGAAGAGGCTTCTTTCTGTCTATTCTTTTTAACAGCCTCTAAGTTTACTCCCATTAACTTAGAGAATGAGTCACCTAGCTTTTGCCCAGCAGACTCCATGTTTAGCCCCATGGTTTCGCCTAAAGATTTCCTAAATCCAGCAGAAAGCTCTCTACCAAAATCGTTAGTAAAACCTTCAAAGAAACCTGTTAATAAATCCTGCCCGGGCTTTAAAACTACTTCTATCGCTTTAGAAGCTACTTCAGCTTTACTGTCATCAGCAGCGCTAGAAAAACCATCCTTAACTTCTTTAATTAAATCTTCAATACTTCTACCAGTTCCTGGAGATGGTTGAGATCCTCCTTCTACCCCAGTCTTAGAAACCCCATCAGCGACAGATTTTTCTACAGTTTTTTCTATTAAATTACTAGATTGTTCTAAACCTCGTTGAATGCCTGTTTTAAATCCATTTTCTACCGCAATAGCTATTTTATCTTCTATCTCAGATTCATTATGTACACTTTGTTTGTATTTGTATTCAATTTCAATAGTATGTTTTTTAGCAGTTTTATGTAAAAGTTCGTTTAAATCTGTTAAAAGAGAATCATCTGTAAAAACAGTAACAGGATTTTTCTTAAAAAAGTCGTTAACTTCCTTTAAATGTTTAACTTTAGAATTTAAATGTTTATTAAGATTAGTTAGTTCAGAGTCATCTACATTAATTGATAAACTATTTGAAAGTGCAGATTCCATCTGCTTTACAGCATCTAGAGCATTCTTTTTTGCATTTAAAAGAGATCTATTAAAATCTTCTGTATCTAACGACAGTTCAACAATTAAATCCCCTAATTTAGTCATATCCAAAATACCAGTTTATATATATAAATTATTGCCAAATAAAAGCCGCCTAGTTAAAGACGGCTCAGAAATAGGAGACAACAATACAGAGATTCAGAACTGAGAATAGGTTTTGCCGAAGAGTAAGCTATTCTCAGCTCTACTTAATTCTATCCCAAGATAAGCAGCATGTCCTACCAAAATAGATGGGTTATTAGATACAATCTTGTTACAAATTAAATTAGCAGATTTTCCGCTGTATTTAGCCACCTGCTCTCCATCTTTAGTAACATGAGTGACTAAAATAGCGTTGTCATCAATTTTAATAATAAAGTTCCCAACAGGATCTTCAAAAACTTTACGATTAGCAATACGCTGATAATAAGACTGAATAATATCATCAGCAGCAATCCAAGAATCCTCATAAATATGCGCACTTTCACTAATTATCGTTAAAGAGCCTATCTTAATATCTAAATACTGCTCTTTAATTTGATTAAAAATATAAAACTGCAATCTGCGTAATCCCATAGCGTTGGAACTCCATGCAGAAAACATATCATTGCTTCTTAAA
>NBNH01000317.1 GCA_004379115.1 Actinomycetales bacterium mxb001 | reverse complement strand
CTACGGCGGAGTGCCGCTCTTCCTGTTCCATCTCCTCGAGTTCATGGATGTCGAGTGGGAGTGCGACCTCGCCGAGGTAGAGGCACGGTGGCGCGATTTCGATCGCTGGAGCCAGCTGGTGCTCAAGCAGACGACGGACGAGGTCGAGATCATCACGCAGGCACCGCGCAGCGGCCTTTGGCGCATGGCCGATGACGGATCCATCAGCTTCGTGCGCATGGAGACCGACTGGCACAACGTCACGAGCTCCGATGAAGCGTTCTACCTGCGCGTGTACGGCGTCAACGAATACCGCTATCCGGGTGCGGACATGGGTGTGCTGCTGGTCCGTGATCGCATGCAGACCGCCGAGCGCACTTTGGTGCCGAAGGCCGGCGAGTGGGCCCGCGCCATCACCGGCCAGTTCGCTGGCATGTCGGCGGCCGTCGAATACACCCCACCCGAGGCTCTCCTCTACGGCAAATGGCTGTAGGTCACGGGCTCTGAGTCACCGCCACGACCTGCGCCTTGCGCGCCAGCACGTTGAGGTGATGCAGCAGGAGCAGGCGCGGATTGTCACCCGCGGTCGCCGGATCCAACGTCACCGCCAGCGTGCGACCGGGAAGCGCCCGGGCGGGCATCGCGCCCGATGCGTCGAAGGCGGTGAGCGGGGGAGCGGTCAGGTTGGTCCGCAGAGGCACCTGCGGGTGACCGATCACGTCGACGATGTCGCCACCTCCGTCGTAGGCCTCCATCCAGTAGGACACTCGCGCGTTGTCTTCTGTGATGAAGGGGTCCAGCTTGTTGCCGCCCGCATCGGTGGGATTGGCGAGCGCCCCGAGTGAGAGTGGCAGCGCCATCACGTTGGAGTGCATCTTCGCCGTGTCCTTGTTGCCGGCGACGTTGTTGATGAGCTGCTGGTCGATGAGCGTGAGTGCATCCTGGGGACGGAAGCTGATCGCGACCGTCACGAAGATGTCAGTCTCAGGGACGCGAACGTTAGCCAACAGGAGTTCGGGCGTCCCGTCGCTGTCGAAGTCGAGGAAGAAGATGAACGTGGCGATGTCAGCAGCCGTGCGCCAGGGCTTCCAGGACGCGACTCCGAAGTAGGCCATGCCGCCGTCCTCGGCGTCCAAGGGATTCGCCTTCAGGCGGGCATCGGAGGTGAACCCGACGTAGCGGACGTCCGCGGCCGCCTGGTCCTCGGTGCTGACGCAGCCGGTGCTGACCCCTGGCTCGCATGGCGGCAACTGCGCGCTCTCCGCCACCAGTTGAAGGGCGGTGAGCCGCGACAATTCCTTCTCGTAACCCTCCGACCCCGAGTTGTTGACGCCTCGGCCGGTGAGCGTGAGCGTGCCCTTGAGCAATGAACCGGACCCGGAGACTCGCGCGCTCGTGCTGGTCGAGATAGCCGACGCGGGTCGGGGTGCGGCGAAGACCGGCACGCGCAGCGTCGGACTGCCGTCTGATGGCGTGGCCTTGAGCAGGGCGCTGGCATCGGTGAGGAAGTCGCGCATGGTGCCGTCACCCAGGGGATCGAGGGTGATCGTCGGATCGGCCTTGTGGACGAGTTTGCTCGGGTCGAGCGCGAGGGTCACGGTGACGTCCTTGCTCGCACCCGGGGCCACGGTGACGGTCGGCGGTGACACCGAGTACGCCGCACCAGCAAGGGAATTGATGCTGTCCAGCGTCAGGCGGTACGTGACCGGGCTGCCGCTGGTGCGCTTGTCCGCGATGCGCACGGTCTTGGACACCCGCGTCGCACTCGTCACGTTCATCACCCCGAAGGAGACGCTCACGGCACCGGGGTCATTGGTCACGTAGGCCACGGCTTGGCTGCGCACGGCCTCCTTGGCGTCGATGCGGCCAGCACCCGCACGAAGGACGTCGTAGCGGGGACCTGTCTGGCCGGGGTCGAGGAAGAGATCGTGGTCGGCCGTGTTCATGATCGCGGCCTTGATCTCACCAGCGGACCACGTCGGATGGGCCTGGCGCACGAGCGCGGCCATGCCGGCGGTGGCGGGGGCAGCCATCGACGTCCCGCTCGCGGACACGCCCTCGTTGCCGGTGCCGGATGCGGCCGAGAAGATCGTGCCTCCCGGTGCTGAGACGTCGGGCTTGACGTTGCCGGCGATCGCAGTGCCGCGTGACGTGAACGACGCGAGCGTGTCGGTGGGGTCGGTCGGGCCGGGCGGCACGATGAGACGAATCGTGTTGCGCAGGTCAGCGTTGAGCGTGGCTGTGACCGCTGTGCCTGCGTCGAGGGCATCGCGCAGGGCCTTGGTGCCCGTGGCATTGGCGAGCACCACCGGGATGTCGGCGCTGCCGGCGATGCCAACCCCGAAGAGAACCTCGGTGGAGCCGAGGATGGCTCCGGTGGCTCCGGCGGCTACGGCGTTGGCCGAGCGGGCCCCGGATCCGCACCGGCGTTGGACGTCGTCCGAGTCCCACATGAGGAAGGCAACCTTGCCCGCGACCTTGGCGGCGTCCGCGGCGCTGAAGGGGCTGCAGCCATCGGTGTTGTTGGTGTCGCTCGGTGCTTCGGCCCAGTTGCCCACTTTCACCACGGTCGCGTTGGTGACCCCTGACGTCCAGGGGTACTCGACCGAGAGCAGGGCCGGGTACTCGACCGCGGTGGCAGAGCCAATGCGCGCGGTGAAGCCATCGACGATCTGACCGCGATCCTCGGATGCGGCGACCGAGACGGCCTTGGTCGCTGACCCGGGGGAGCCGGTGATCTCGTAGATGTCGCCGGAGTTGCCGGCGGATGCGATGACGGACATGCCGGCATCGACCGCGTTGTCGGTGGCGACGGAGTCGGGATCCTCGGGTGAGCCATAGGTGGAGCCCAGTGACATGTTGACGACATCGAGGTGATCGGACAGGTCGCCGTCGCCATTGGGGTCCAGGGCCCAGTCCAGCGACTCGACGACCAGGTTGGTCGAGCCCTCGCAGCCGAAGATCTTGATCGCGTAGAGCGTGGCCTCGGGGGCGACGCCCGGTCCGATGTCCATCGTGTCGAACGGCGTGCTGGCGTTCCATGGTCCGCGGTACGTCGTCCCGTTGGCGGCGACGCCGTATCCACCGGCCGTGCCCGCCACATGCGTGCCGTGCCCTTCGCAGTCGAGAGGATTGTCATCGGGCGCGGGAATGACCTTGCTGGGGTCGGAGGCGTTGTAGTCGTTGCCCGCCAGGTCGTAGCCCCCGGCGATCTTCGCCGTGTCGGGATAGACCGGTGAAAGGCCGGCCTGCTTGCCCTCGAGTGCTGCCTGGTACGCCGCCACGGTTCCTGGACCGCCGAAGGCCGCATGCGTGTAGTCGATACCCGTGTCGATGATGCCCACGGTGATGCCCTTGCCCGTCAGTCCCGCATCGACCCATGCTGCCGGGGCCTTGATCTGCGGTACGGCGACGAAGTTGTTGCGCGTCTTGGGAATCAGTCGGTGCACGGCCTTCACTCCCGGGAGTGCGGCGATGGCTTCCAGGCGCGAGGGGTCGGTGCGCACGGCAACACCCGCGTAGGCGTTGGCCGTCTCGAAGAGCACCTGTGCGCGAGTTGCTGGACGCGAGAGCTGAGACCGCACCGAGGCCTGCAGGCGCTCGACGCGCGAGATAGCGGCTCGTGTGGCCACTCCCCGCGCCGCCTTGCCCGCTGTCGCGGCGTACACGACCGCCGCAGGAGTGGCATCGAGCTCGATCATCACCGAGACCGGCCCTGCCGCACCGAGCACGGCAGCGGGGAGGTCGACTTCGCCACCGATGCGGTCGCCGGCGGCCAGAGCGCCGGGCATGCCCAGCAGTCCCGCGGCGAGGATCACGACGGCAGAGGTGGCGAGCGTGCGGCGAGCCGGCATGGGGAATCCTTCGGAGCGGGCGACAGGGCGCCTCACGGTAACCCGGGGCGTGCGGCGGCGCGGCCGAATGGGCGAGCACGGCCGTGGCGTTGCCCATTTCGTCGAGGGGGAGCGACCAGCCCCCGTAGCATCCGATGGTGCCTCAGCAGACAGTTCCGCGCGACGGTCGGCTTGCTCGCCTGGTCGACTCCGACCCGTTCAACCTCGTCATTGCGGCCGTCATCATCTTCAATGCCGTCGTCCTGGGGCTCGAGACCTTCCCCGCGGTGATGGAGTCGTACGGCTCGACTCTCGTCCTGCTCAACAACATCTGCTACGGCATCTTCGTCGTCGAGCTGATCCTGCGCTTTGCCTCCTATGGGCGACGCCCGCAGGACTTCTTCCGCAACGGCTGGAACATCTTCGACCTGATCATCATCGGCGGCGTCTGGATTCCTGGCGTGCGGGAAAACGTGACCCTGCTGCGCCTGCTGCGCCTGCTGCGCATCGCGCGCCTCCTGCGCTTCCTGCCCGATGCCCGCGTCCTGCTCTCCACGGTCGTGCGCTCGCTGCCCCCGCTCGGGAGCATTGTCGTGCTCACCGTGCTGATCCTGTTCCTCTACGGAATGGTCGGCTGGGCGATGTTCGGGGAGGCGCTTCCCAACTCGTGGGGGACCATCACGCGGGCGATGCTCACCCTCTTCATTCTCCTGACGCTCGAGAACTTCCCCACCTATCTCGAGGAAGCCCTGACGGTCACCCCGTGGGCCACCGTCTTCTTCGTCAGTTACGTCCTCGTCGCCGCCTTCGTCATCTTCAACCTCCTCATCGGCATCATCATCAGCTCGATGGAGAGCGCCCGTGAGCGCGAGGCACTGCGCGAGGCGATGGATAAGACCGGCCCCGAGGCTGATGCCTTGGCTCGCATCCGCGAGATCAAGGAGGCCCTCGAGACGCTCGAGACCGACCTGCACCTCATGCAGCGGCGCAAGGACCAGGCGGGAGGGGGATCCTCGTGACACTCGTGGCCGGGGTCGATTCGTCGACGCAGTCCGTCAAGGTCGTGGTTCGTGATGCGCAGACCGGTCGGCTGGTGCGCGAGGCGCGAGGCACGCACCCGGACGGCACCGAGGTGCACCCCGATCACTGGTGGGCGGCCCTGCAAGCAGCGATGGACGGCGTTCTCGACGACGTGGCTGCCCTGGGAGTGGCCGCGCAGCAGCACGGGATGGTGACCCTCGACTCTGACGGCGACGTCGTACGACCGGCGCTGCTGTGGAACGACACGCGATCGGCGCCCGACGCGGCGGACCTGGTCGAGGAGTGGGGTGGCCCTCAAGGGTGGGCGCAAGCGGTGGGCAGCGTGCCGGTCGCGTCGTTCACGGTCTCGAAGGTGCGCTGGCTTGCGCGCAATGAGCCCGATCTCGCCGCGCGCGTCGAGCGCGTGCTGCTGCCGCATGACTGGCTGACATGGAAGCTCGCCGGCTGCCCCGCGGAGGCCACGACCGATCGAGGCGACGTGTCGGGCACCGGCTACTGGTCGCCCGCCGCCGGGGAGTACCGGCCGGACCTCATCGAGCTCGCCTTCGGGCGCCCTTTCGATGTGCCGCGAGTGGCTGCGCCGCACGAGGTCGTCGGAGAGACCGCGAGCGGAATCGCCCTGTCGCCGGGCACCGGCGACAACATGGGTGCGGCCCTCGGTGTCGGCGCCCGGCCTGGCGATGTCGTGGTGTCGCTGGGCACGTCCGGGACGGCGTTCGCGGTCTCGGATATCCCCACGGCCGATGCCTCGGGGCAGGTGGCAGGGTTCGCCGACGCGACCGGTCGGTTCCTTCCCCTGGTGTGCACGTTGAACGCCGCGCGTGTGCTGACGGCGACCGCCGCCATGCTCGGTGTCGACCTTGACGAACTCACGTCGCTCGCCCTCGCCGCGCAGCCCGGCAGCGGCGGCCTGGTGCTGCTGCCCTACCTCGATGGCGAGCGAACGCCGAACCTGCCCAACGCCACCGGCACGCTCGCGGGCCTGACGCGCGATGCGATGACGCCGGCCAACCTCGCGCGTGCCTCGGTCGAGGGGATGCTGTGCGGACTCGCGGACGCCGTCGATGCGCTGCGCGCCCAGGGCGTGACACCCCGACGCATCCTGCTGGTGGGAGGTGCCGCGGCCAACACCGCCGTGCAGCAGATCGCCACGACCGTGTTCGACGTACCCGTCGTCGTGCCCGAGCCGGGCGAGTACGTCGCCGACGGTGCCGCACGCCAGGCCGCCTGGGCCCTGGCCGGCACCCCCGAGCCGCCCGCCTGGGAGGGCAGCGGGGCCGTCGCCCTCGATCCAGCACCCCGCCCTGAGGTGCGCCGCGCCTACGCCGAGGCCTTCGCCCAGGTCCACGCCACTCAACGCCGGGAGGGGGCGTAATCGGACCGTTATCGAATCGGTAACTCCCCGGCCTTGCGGGGTTTGCCCCCCGGACATATGTTCGCGCTGGCAACAATTCACCCGAGAGGGGGGTTTCCGTGGGTGACTACACCCCGACGCCGGCCGACAAGTTCGCCTTCGGCATGTGGACGATCGGCCATCCCGGCCGTGACCCCTTCGGCGACGCCACCCGGCCCCCCATCGACCCCGTCGACTATGTGCGCGGCCTGGCTGACATCGGTGCCTGGGGCGTGAGCTTCCACGACGACGACCTCATGACCTTTGGCGCGCCGGAGTCACAACGTCGCGCCGAGCTCGATCGCTTCAAGAAGGCCCTGTCCGACACCGGCATCGTGTGCTCGATGGCCACCACCAATCTCTTCTGGCATCCGATGTTCAAGGACGGCGCGTTCACGTCCAACGACCGCAACGTTCGTCGCCTGGCCATCCAGAAGTCCATGCGCAACCTCGACGTCGCCGCCGAGCTCGGTGCCCCCACCTACGTCTTCTGGGGCGGTCGCGAGGGTGTGGAGTCCGCTGCATCCAAGACCCCTGCTGACGCCCTCGATCGCTACCGAGAGGCCCTCGACTTCCTCGCGTCGTACGTCGTCGACCAGGGCTACAGCATCCGCTTCGCCATCGAGCCCAAGCCCAATGAGCCGCGCGGCGACACGTTCCTGCCGACAGTCGGCCACGCCCTGGCTTTCATCGAGACCCTCGACCACGCCGACATGGTCGGCCTCAACCCCGAGGTTGCCCACGAGACCATGGCGGGCCTGAGCTTCTACCAGGGCGTCGCGCAGACCCTGTGGCAAGGAAAGCTCTTCCACATCGACCTCAACGACCAGAAGATCGGTCGCTACGACCAGGACCTGCGCTTCGGTTCCGAGGGCATCAAGGACGACTTCATGGTCGTGCGCCTGCTCGAAAACAGCGGCTACGACGGCCCCAAGCACTTCGACGCGCGCCCCTACCGCAACGAAAACGGCGACGGCATCTGGGACTTCGCGCGCGGCTGCATGCGCACCTACCTCATCTTCCGGGAGAAGGCGAAGGAGTTTGACGCCAATCCCAAGGTGAAGCAGGCGCTCGCCGACGCGGGCGTTCCCGAACTCGCCATCCCCACGGTCGGCCCCTACTCCAGGGCCACCGCCGACGAACTCCTCGCCGAGAAGTTCGACCCCGAGACCCTGGCCAGCCGCGGATACCGCAACGAACAGCTGGACCAGTTGGTGATCGACACGATCCTGGGGGCCTAACCCTCCGGACGCGGCGATCACCGCACAACCGCACACGACAGCACTACACGACACGCAGGGTCGCCCTGCTGAGAAAGGACCCAGATGTCCAAGCGCACATTCGGAGCTATCGCCGGCCTCGCGGCCGCCGGGCTCCTCGTTGCCGCCTGTGGCGGCAGCAGCGGTGGCGGCTCCTCCTCGAGCGCCGCTCCCGAGAGCAGCTCTGCCGCTCCTGAGAGCAGCTC
>NBNH01000316.1 GCA_004379115.1 Actinomycetales bacterium mxb001 | reverse complement strand
GATCTTGACCATCCACTTGTCGTAGAGGTCATTCCAGTTCATGAAGTAGAACCCGGCACGATCCATGAAGTTGGCGACGCGGGCTTCGATCTGCGTTGGGTCGGCGGGAACGGGCGTCAGGTAGCCGTAGCCATTGAGGATGCGGAAGGCGATTCCATTGGCCGGGGGTACTTGCAGATGCCGGGTGTTGTACTGCGACAGCGACGCAATGGCGAACTCATAGAACGTCGCGTCCCAGGGAGTGAGCACCTTGGGCCAGTGCACACCGTCCTGGAACCAGAAAATCGAGTCTTCGAACTCGCGGCGCGACTCGCTGAAGAGCGACGAGTACACGTACATGTCTTGCCAACCCTCGGCGCCCTCGGGCGTCGCGATGTCGAACGGGCTGGGGAACCGATCGGCCATCTGCCTTTCCTCTCATTGGTTCGTGCCCGGGGGCCACGAATCTCGGATATGCGCTATTCCTGGATCTTGCTCTAGTCCTTCTTGGTGTACAGGGGATTCATCAAGGTCGAGACGATGCTGGCCATGGGGTTCTTGTCCGCGGAACCTGCCACGGTCTTGCGGGGCTTCTTGCTCCAGACCGTCTCGGGTCGGGCCTGCAGCAGGATGACGTTGTCCCCCTCGGGCAGGTCGGCATCGACCGCCCACTCGATGTCCTGCGGGCACCCGTAGTGCTTCTCCGCGGTCTTCGCGAGGACGGCGACCGCTTTGAGCTGGGCGTCGGTCATACACGGCTGATCGGCCCGGTCGGCATCGGTCTCGACCTTCTCGACGGTGTCGTGGTCCGTCAGCCGGTACTCGTGGGCCTTGTGGCTGATCTCCCGCCTGCTCACCACCAGCATGACCTTGTCGACGAGGAAGTTGTCCGGAGTCACCTCACCTGACACGACGCCTTCGCCAAACCCCCAAGCCGCGTCGATCGCCACCTGGGAACGATCGCCGTTCGCGGGGTTCAGGGTGAAAGCGACGCCGGCCGCGATGGGTCGAACCATCTTCTGGATGACGACCGCCATCTCGACCGAACGGTGCTCGTAGCCCATCTCCACGCGGTAGCAGGTAGCGCGATCCGTAAAGAGGCTTGCCCAGCAACGGCGCACGGCATCGACGACAGCGTCTGCTCCGCGGACCCAGAGGTAGGTGTCGTGCTCGCCGGCAAAGGAAGCGTCGGGCGAGTCCTCGCTCGTGGCCGATGAGCGCACGGCAACGGGGAGATCCGCAACCTCGCACTTGCGACACAGCTGCTCGTAGTCCGCGCGAATCTGCGCCTCGACATCGTCGGGAAGCGGCATGGACTTGATCTCGTCGCGGATCTCGGCGCAGACGCGGCTGACCTGGGCCGTGTCGGATACGTCAAGCCCGTAGAGCAGGCGGGCGAGCGTGGCGTCGAGGTCTGCGGCGTCGTGAGCCGCGCGATATCCCGCCGTCGTCACGGCGTAACCCGGCGGCACCGGCAGTCCGGCACCGGTCATCTCGCCCAAGCTGGCGGCCTTGCCGCCCACCTCGGCCTTCAGGCCGGGCCAGTAGCTCTCGAACCACATCGTCACGCTCATGCTGAGCCTCCTCGACGACTCACCGGAAGCGCGCGACCCTCAAGCCCCTGCCACCAATCGGGCAGCACGTCGAAGTCGGGCACGGACACTTCCTGGACACGGTTGCGATAGAGAACGAGTGCCGATTCGCCGCCGTCGAGCAAACGCACGCGGACGAACTCGGTGTTGAAGGGCTCACCGGGGTCATAGCCCAGCGCCCACGTGGCGAACGCACGGATCGGTCCTGAGTGGGTCGCGACGATGACGCTCTGTCCGGGGGTCTCGTCATGCAGTCGCATGAGACCGGCCCAGAAGCGTCGCACCGCGGCCACCGGGGGTTCGAACGTGAGCATGGGCATCGTGAGCCAATGGGTGATCGGATCACCGCCCGCCTGCTGGATGCCCCAGAAGCGATCGACCTCGACGAGCCAGGTCGGCCGCCCGCCCAGGCCGATGCGCTCGTACTTCTCCATCTCGGAGTGGTAGAGCCGGAAGGCTTGCGTGACATCGCGGAAGCCATCGGGCGTCATCACCTGGAAGTTGCGGAATTCCTCGTACGCCGTCACGTCGCCCACGGTCGCTTCGCGCCCGAAGAGAACGAGCTGGTCGAGCAGGCCCTTGCGGATGCCCTCAGCGGTCTGGCGCGCGCGATTGGTGTCGGCGCACGCGAGCGTCACGTGATGCCCCGACATCACGCGACGAGCGAGTTCCTGGCCGCGGCGGTGCGCCTGCCACGACCCCAACGGGGTGAGCCCCGATTCGGTGGAATAACCCTGCGTCTCACCGTGACGCACGAAGTAGACATCGGTGACCGCACCCTTGGTCTGGTCCTTGCGTTCCGGCACGATCTCCTTGGTGCGAGTCACCTCGGCCCACGCGCGGGTAGCACCGAGGTCGGCGCCCTCCCACAGCGGCACCGGCGCATCCAGCGCAGACGTGCCGCTTCGCCGGTCGCGGAAGCGTCGTAGGTAGAGGGGAGTCTCGTCATCGGGCTGAGCGGGCTGCGCGACCCCCGGCTGCCCCCCGCGAGACTCGCGGTCGAGGTAACGCTGGAGATAGGCCGGCGCGTCTGGACGCTCGGTGCGCGGCAGCGAAATCGGCGTAGCGTCGGGCTCGGTCATCGTCATCTCGGATTCCTAGCTGTGCACGGTGAGGAAGCGCTGATTGACAACGCCGTCGTAGTAGAAGAGGGCCCGGCCCATCTCACCCTCGGTCCAGGTGATGGGCGGGTCATCCGGATCGCTCCAGTAGCCGCCCGTGAAGACCTCGTTGCGATTGCCCGCAGGATCGAAGAAGTAGACGCAGTGTCCGCGCGTCGCACCATGGCGAGTGGGGTTCGTCTCGATGCGCACGCCGTGATAGGCCAGCACATCGGACGCCGTGCGGATGTCATTCCAGTCGTCTACCCAGAAGGCGAAGTGGTGCAGACCGCCATCGGGTCCCGTGACGAGAGCGATGTCATGAGAGGAATGCGACACCTCGAGCCACGTGGCGATCTGGAAGCCGTCATCGCCCACGACCTGCTCGGTGAGGTGGAAGTCGAGGACCTCCTGGAGGAACGCCGTCATGCCGTTGACGTCCTCGACCGTGAGGAAGATGTGATCGATACGCGGCGGAGCGATACCGACGAGCCCGAGCGGGCGGGGAGGCGGATTCGTCAGGGGAAGCAGGTTGCCCACCTGGTCCATGCCGTGGATGAGTTCCATCTGGTGACCGGACGGCGTCTCGAAACGCACGACCACTCCGCCACCGACCCCGACCTCGGGGCCTTCGAGGCGCTTGACCGCGATGCCGGCTGCCTCGAGCCGCGCCGCGTAGAAGTCGAGATCGTCCGGGCTCTCCACCTTCCAACCCATGTGTGCGAGGCCGTAGGCAGGCGCGTAGGTGAGCACCACGCTGTGATGCTGATGCTCGTCCCAGCACTTGAGGTAGACGCGCTCGGGCTCACGCGTGGTCTCGATGAGACCGAGGACCTCGGTGTAGTAGGCGGTCGCCAACTCGAGGTCGGGAACCTTGATCTCGACATGGGACAGACGCAGGATGGCCATCAGGTGTGCACCTTCATGAATCGCTCGTTGAGTTCGCCCTCGTAGTAGAAGACCGCGCGGCCGATGTTGTCCTCGGTCCAGGTGATCGTCGGGAAGTCGGGGTCGGGGCGGTAGCCACCGGTGAAGACCTCGTTGCGCGTGCCTAGCGGGTCGAAGAAGTAGATGGTGTTGCCGCGGGTGATTCCGTGACGCGTCGGGCCCACATCGATCTGAATGCCGTTGTAGGCCAGGATGTCGGCGCTCTTGCGCACGTGATCCCAGTCGTCGAGCCAGAAGGCGAAGTGGTGCAGCCCCCCATTGGGCCCACTGACGATCGCCAGGTCATGGGGAGAGTGGGAGCGCTCCATCCACGTGGCGGCCTGATGCCCATCGCCGTCGAGGAGCTGCTCGGTAACCCGAAAGCCCAGGACGTCCGTGAAGAACTTGGTCGATTCCCCGACCTCCTCAGCCGTGACCAGGAGGTGGTCCATGCGAGGTGGCGCGATCCCGCGCAGTCCATCGACGAAGGGAGCGGGATTGAGCGAGCCCGTGGCCCTTCCCACCTTCTCGATGTCATGAACGAGCTCCATGATCTGACCGGACGGCGTCTCGAAGCGGATGGATTCGCCCTGCCCGATGGACGCGCCCTTGCTGATGCGCTCCACGGGCAGTCCGTAGCGCCCGACCGCGTTCTCCAGGTCGGACAGGTCATCCTCGCGGAGCACCTTGAAGGACATGAGGTCGAATCCCACGCGCGGCGCGTAGGAGACGCGCAGCGAATGGTGATCCACCTCATCCCAGCACTTGAGGTAGACCGAGGTGTCATCGCGCTCAACCTCGAGCATGCCCATGACCTCGGTGTAGTACGCCGCTGCCAGGTCGAGATCCGTCACCGTGATGTCGACATGCGCCAGGCGCAGGATTCCCATCGTCGCTCCCCTCGCCCACCGGGCGTCCGCCGTGGATCGAAACGTAGGCCCGTCCTGTCCCGCATGGAAGGACAGCGTTCCCGCATGCGGGACGTCTCTGCTACGGTCCCCGCGTGGCGGAGAACTCCCACGTTGACGCGGCCCCCGGGCCCGAGGCCATGCGCCAGGCCATGGCCGACTACGTCCGTGCCCTGCACCAGGCGTACCTCGACGCCGTGGACACACTTCCCCCCGCCGAGCGCGCACGGCTCCCTCTCGTGGCGGCGGACCGCGTGACGGTCGCCGCCGTGGGAGTCCGCATGCTGCACGTGGTGGCCACGGTCGAGGCCCTTCCCTCCCCCCGTGGACCCGAAGTGCAGGTCGATGACGCGCTCGACGACCTGTCCTGGTCACTGCGCTTCTTCGATCCCGTGGTGATTCCCGAACTCAGCCTTCTCGACGAATCCGCAACACCGGACTACGACGGAGTGCGCGCGGCACTCGGCGTACGCACTGTCGTTTATCACCTGGCAGTGCCGCCCGGGGGCAGCCTCACCGCGCACCACGCACTGCACGCGGGTACCGGACTCGCGCACAGCCATGCAAGCGCAGCGCGCGACTTCGAGGCTCTCAGGGCGCACGCGCCTGGCCGCGAAGCACTGGTCGACGAGATGCGTGGCGCCAGCGTGGCCGGGCTCCCCCGCACCCAGGTTCTCCTGGCCCGCGCCATCGCTCCCGGCTTGGACACCCTGCAACTGGATCCCCCCACGGATCCGGCTGACACTCGACGGCTTCTGCTGCAGTACCTGAGGTCGCCATGACCAGCCCGTCACCCCGACGCCAGCACTCGACACTGTCGAGCGTCCGCAATGCCGCGCGCCTGCTCAAGGAGTTCGGTCACGGCGATCGCGACATCGGCGTCACCGAGCTCTCTCGGCGTCTCGGCATCGGCAAGAGCACGGCGCATCGCCTGCTCAGCACGCTGGCCGAGGAGCGCCTGCTCGAGCAAGACCCCGACACGGGTGCCTACCGGCTCGGGCTTGCCATGTACGAACTCGGCGCCTCGGTCGCGCTTCACAACGACCTCCATGAGGCCTGCTCCCCCGTCATCGATCAACTGCGCAACGCCACGCGCGAGACCGTGCAGGTGGCCGTACTCGATGGGCGCGAGGTCGTCTACGTCGAACGCCGCGAGAGTCCGCAGACGCTTCGACTCTTCGGTCGCGTCGGTCACCGCAATGATGCCCACTGCACCAGCACCGGAAAACTGCTCCTGGCCTACCTTGACGACGAGCACCTCGACGCCACGCTGCGCGGCTGGAAGCTGCCGCGCAAGACGCCCTACACGATCACCGATCCGCGCGCCCTGCGCAGCGCACTGATCGAGGTGCGGCGCCAGGGATGGGCCGAAAACGTCAACGAGTCCGAGCTTGGCGCGGCGTCGATCGCCGCCCCGATCCGCAACGACCGCGGCGAGGTCATCGCCGCCCTGTCCATCGTCGGCCCGGTCCAGCGACTGGGCAGTGACTCCCTTCGTCGCTTCGCTCGACCGGCCGTCGAGGCCGCCTTGGCCGTCAGCCGACGGCTGGGCTATCGCGACGGACGCACACCCCGTCGCACCGCAGGAGAGGGCACACCGTGACGAGACCCACCGCTGATCAGATCGCCGAGATGTCGCAGGCGCTCCTCACCGCACGCCTCGACCGCCAGGCCATCGCTCCACTCACGACGCGCTTTCCTGACATGACGGCCGAGGACGCCTACGCCGTGCAGCAGGGTCTCGTCGCTGGCCTTCTCGCCGGTGGCGACTCGATCATCGGGTACAAGCTCGGCCTCACGAGTCGGCCCATGCAGGAGATGCTCGGGGTCAATCAGCCCGACTATGCCCCCGTACTGGGGTCCACCGTCTACGCCGATGGCGGCGAGGTGCCCGCCGATCGCTACATCGCCCCGCGCATGGA
Organism: Actinomycetales bacterium mxb001; assembly: GCA_004379115.1. GTDB lineage: Bacteria > Actinomycetota > Actinomycetes > S36-B12 > S36-B12 > Mxb001. The sequence goes on along the minus strand of NBNH01000316.1, from coordinate 8,961 downwards.
GGCGGAGATCTGTGTCGTCCTCGACGCACCGCTGAGCGGTCCTCACTGCACCGCCGCGCAGGCGTGGGAAGCCACCCGGGGTCTGGTGGCCGCCCTCGAGATCGTCGACAGTCGCATCGCCGACTGGAAGATCTCCCTGGCCGACACGATCGCCGACCTCGCCTCCAACGGCGCCGTGGCCTTCGGGAGCCGCGTCGTGGCTCTCGGTGATTTCGACCCCGCCCTCATCGGCATGGTCTTCACCCGAAACGGCGAACTCGTTGCCACGGGCGCAGGCGCGGCTGCGCTGGGCGGTCCCCTCGATGCCGTCGCGTGGCTGGCCAACACGCTGCACCCGCTCGGCGTCACGCTGCCGGCAGGCGCCATCATCATGACCGGAGCTCTTCACGCCGCGGTGCCCTTTGCCACCGGCGACGTGTTCCGCGCCGACTTCGATCGCCTCGGCCCCATTACTCTGCGGATCGTCTGAGCCGAAAGGACACCCATGACCCTGCGTTGCGCCATCGTCGGCTCCGGCAACATCGGCACCGACCTCATGGTCAAGATGATGCGCAGCGACAAGCTGCAGCTCACGGCACTGGTCGGCATCGACCCGGCCTCCGAGGGACTTGCGCGGGCTCGCGACCTCGGGCTCGATGCGCCACATGAGGGACCTCAGTGGATCCTCGACCACGCCGACGACATCGACATGCTGTTCGATGCCACGAGCGCCTACGTTCACGTGCGCCACTACAAGCAGTACGCCGAGGCGGGCATCACGGCCATCGACCTCACTCCCGCAGCGCGGGGCCCGAAGGTCATCGCCGCCGTCAACCTCACCGAGCACCTCGATGCGCCCAACATCAACATGGTCACGTGCGGCGGTCAGGCGACAACTCCCATGGCCTACGCCATTCGCCGAGCAGTCGACCGACTCCCCTACTGCGAGATGGTCTCGACCGTGGCGTCGAAGTCGGCGGGGCCCGGCACACGCCAGAACATCGACGAGTTCACCAAGACCACCTCGACCGCGCTGCGCGAGATCGGCGGAGCCGAGTTGAGCAAGGCGATCATCATCCTCAACCCTGCTGACCCCCCCATCATCATGCGCAACACCGTGTTCGGGGCGCTTCCCGAGGGCACCGACCATGACGCGGTTCTCGAGTCCGTCTATGACATGGAGAAGACCGTGTCTGCCTACGTCCCGGGCTACCGTCTGAAGAACCAGCCGGTGATCGAGGAGGGTCCCTACAACACGCCCGGGGGCGTCGTTCCGCATCGCGTGGTCGTCCTCCTCGAGGTCGAGGGCGCGGGCGACTACCTGCCGCCCTATGCAGGCAACCTCGACATCATGACCGCCGCAGCCATGCGCGTCGGGGAGGCCATCGCCGACCACCGAGAGGGTGATTCCGCATGACCGACAAGGCCACTGACTACCGCCTCATTGACTCCACCCTCCGCGATGGCTCGCATGCCATCTCCCACCAGTACTACGCCGAGGACGTCATCCGCATCGTCGAGGGGCTCGATGCCGCGGGTGTCCAGGTGATCGAGATTGCTCACGGCGACGGCCTCGGCGGCTCCAGCTTCAACTACGGATTCTCCGCCGTGCCCGAGAAGGAACTCATCGCCAAGGCCTGCGAAACCGCGCAGCAGGCACAGATCGCCTGCCTGATGCTCCCGGGCATCGGCCTTGCCGACGATCTTCGCGAGGTGCGCGAGCTCGGTGTCTCCGTCGCGCGCATCGCGGTGCACTGCACCGAGGCCGACATCACCGAGCAGCACATCAAGGTCGCTAAGGAACTCGGCATGGAGGCCATCGGCTTCCTCATGATGGCTCACATGAACTCTCCGGAGGGGCTGGTCGAGCAGGCGCGGCTCCTGCAGTCCTACGGCGCTGACACCGTCTACATCGCCGACTCGGCCGGTGCGATGACCGTCGACGACGTGCGCCGACGTGTGAATGCTCTCGTGGGCGCGCTCGAGGTCCCGGTGGGAGTGCACGCACACAACAACCTTTCGATGGCGGTCGCGAACTCCATAGCCGCGTACGAAGAAGGCGCCCGCAACCTCGACGGCACGTCCGCGGGCCTCGGCGCGGGAGCAGGCAACTGCCCTACTGAGATCCTGGCTGCGGTGTCGACCAAGTACGGCATTGAGACGGGCGTCGATCCACTCGCCCTCATGGACGTCGCCGAAGACGTCGTGCGCCCGATCATGCCCCGGCAGCAGGTCATCGACCGCGCCGGACTGCTGCTCGGCTACGCCGGTGTCTACGGCTCCTTCCTCCTGCACGCTGAGCGAGCCGCTGAGCGCTACGGAGTGCCGCAGTCCGAGATTCTCCTCGAACTGGGTCGCCGCAAGGTGGTCGGCGGCCAGGAGGACATGATCATCGACGTCGCCCTCGAACTCGCCCGCAAGCACGCCGAGCAGGAGATCACAGGATGACGACCCTCGATCATGACGCCGCCGTCGAGCGTCTCACCAAGGCTGTGGCGCAGTTGACCGCGACCACCCCGCTCACGGAGCATCACGGCCACTTCGACACTGCCACCGCCTATGACCTCCAGGCACGAGTGGTCGCCCATCGAACCGCTCAAGGTCATCGCGTCGTGGGCGCCAAGCTCGGACTCACGAGTGAGGCCAAGCAAAAGCAGATGAACGTCGACGAACCCCTCTACGGCTGGCTCACCAGCGACATGCGACTGGAGCCCGGTGAACCGCTCTACGTCGAGCGGTTCATCCAGCCCCGCGTCGAGGCCGAGATCGCGTTCCTCATCGGCGATGACCTTGAGGGCGACGACATCGGCGCGGCCGACGTGCTCGCAGCAACGGCTGCCGTCATGCCGGCGATCGACGTCCTCGACTCGCGCTACGCCGGATACTCGTTCACCCTCCCCGACGTCATCGCCGACAACTCTTCGTCGGCGGGCTTCGTGACCGGCTCGGTGCTCGTCGACCCGACGGGAATCGATCTGCGCCTGTGCGGCGTGGTACTCGAGGTCAATGGACAGGTCATGGCCACCGCGGCTGGCGCCGCCGTCCTGGGCCATCCCGCCGCGTCCGTGGCCTGGCTGGTGCGGGCTCTCGCCCGACGAGGCGAGGGCCTCGAGGCCGGGATGACCGTGCTCTCGGGAGCCTGCACCGCTGCGTTCGCCATCTCCCCTGGCGACACGGTCGTCGCGCGCATCGACCGCCTTGGCACGGTCGAGGTCGCGTGTCGGTGATCTCGCGTGACTAAGTGGACGGCGACGTTTCGCCTCGGTGAATTGGATTCCCCGCGTCGCTTCGATGCTGGTGGGCCCGCTGTGCTCGTGTCACTCATCGACGGTGTCCCGTACGCGGTAGAGGACTCCTGCCTGCACCGAGGGGCCTCCCTGGCGTCTGGCGTCTGCCGCGGCGGGATCATCACCTGTCCGTCGCATTGGTGGCGTTACGACCTGCGCGACGGTGCGCTTCAGGGATCGCCCGGCCAGCACCTAGCCACATTCGCCTGCCGGATCGTGGGCGACGTGGTCGAGGTGGACCTACCCGAGCCCGTCGTCGCCCCGTCCTTGCGCGAACAGCTCCTTGCGCACGCCCGCAGTGGAAGGTCCCCCGATGCCTGATTCCAAGCGCTTCCCGATTGAAGCGTTCACCGACGTCCTTGCCGCCAACGACGTCCATGCATCGACTTACGAGGGCAGCTCGCTCTCGGGATGGGCAGCCCGCGGGTTGGCCGTGGTCACCTGCATCGACTCGCGCATCGATCCCCTCGCCGCTCTCGGCATGAGCGCCGGCGACGTGAAGATCCTGCGCAACGCCGGCGCCCGCGTCACTGAGGACGTGCAGCGAACGCTTCTGCTGGCCACCTACCTGCTTGGCGTCGAGCGCATCCTGATCATGCCCCACACGGACTGCCGTATGGTCGGCGCACCGGAAGCTGAGATTCACGCGAGCATTCGCGCGCAACATGGCGTCGACACCCGCAGCGTGGAGTTCCGTACGACATCGGACGTTGATGACGGTCTTGCCCAGGACGTCGTGCGCGTGCGCGCGAATCCCCTGCTACCCAAGGGCGTGAAGGTCGGCGGAGCCGTCTACGACGTGCACACCGGCAGGCTGCGCCCCATCGAGGTCTGACTCAGCCCTCGTCGGAATACCTCGCCAGCCGGGCCACCTTGACGTCGTACTGCCACGCGCTCACCGCATAGTGGGGAAAGAAGTCCCGCTCCAAGGCCGCCCAGATGCGAACCGCCACTTCAGGGCTCACCAGCGTCTCGATGCGCACGTTGCCACCCTCGATATCGGAGACGTCGCCATGCGCACTCGGCCCCTGGCCCTGCGCCATCGACAGCGTCCACCCGTGCGCCCCGCTGGCGGCCAGTGCGCGCACGAGACGTTCCTGGACGATGGATTCGGCCACGATCGTCAGGCAGGTCACGCTCGAGAAGTCCGTCATGTGTCCCCTCTCCTAGCCCAGCCAACCACCGATGGCCTCGGCAAGGAGCAGGTAGACCGGAATGCCGATGACCAGGTTGAACGGAAAGGTGATGCCGAGGCTGCTGACCAACGTGATCGAAGGCTTGGCCTCGGGCAGCGCCAGGCGCACGGCCGCGGGCGCCGCGATGTAGGACGCACTCGCGCACAGCACGCCCAGGACCATGGCCCCACCGATGGACATTCCGGCCAGGGTTCCCCCAACGACGCCCGCGGTACCAGCCAGCAGCGGAAAGAGGATCGCGAAGGCAATCAACCCCGGGCCAGCCTGGCGCACCGCAGAGAGCTGGCGACCCGTGAGCATTCCGAGCTCGAGCAGGAACAGCGTGAGTACACCGATGAAGAGTCCGCCGAAGAACGGCTCGACCCGGGCATAACCCACGGGGCCGGTGAGGAAGCCGATGACGAGTCCGCCGACCAGGAGCAAGACCGAGCGACCAAGCACCACTTCGCGGAGAGTCTCGCCGAAGCGATCACCGCGAACTCCCTGGGCCAGCAGCAGGCCGACGATGATGCCGGGGATCTCCAGGATGGTCAGGAGGGTGACCACGTAGCCCTCATAGGAGATGAGCGAAGCCTGAAGAAAGACGAGCGCGGCAGTGAAGGTCACGAGGGAGGTGGACCCGTAGTGCGCGGCGAGGGCACCGCGGTCAATGCGCCCGAGGGGTGTCATCACGCGCAGCAGGAAGAAGGCGGCGACGGGAATCGCGATACCCAGCACGATCGCGGCCAGGATGGGCCAGGCGACATCGCTCGCCGAGCTCTCACGAAGGGCAACTCCGCCCTTGATGCCGATTGCCAGCAGCAGATAGATCGATGTGGCCTGGTAGACGGCATCGGGGAGCCGGAGGTCGGTCTTCACCGCCACCGCGACCAGCCCGAGCACGAACGCCAGGACGGGCGGCGATGTGAGGTTGGTGAGCGCTAGCGACAGCGACTCCTGGAGATCCACGGCTACATCTCAGGCGTCGATACGGCCGCGGTCAAGCGTTCCGGCTCCCGCGATGATGAATTCTTTGCGCGGCGCGACATCGCTGCCCATGAGCAGGTCGAAAACCTCGGAGGCAGCGGCGGCATCCCGCACGGAGATGCGGCGTAGCTGGCGCGTGCCGAAGCCCATGGTGGTCTCGCGCAACTGCTCGGCGTCCATCTCGCCCAGGCCCTTGTAGCGCTGGATGGGGTCTCGCCAGCGACGCCCCTTCTTGTCGAGATCCTTCAGCATCGCGCGCATCTCGGCATCGGAGAACGTGTAGTGGACCGAGCCCGCCTTGCCCCCCGCCCCGAGGACCTCGATCCGGTGAAGCGGGGGCATGGCGGCGTAGACGCGACCGGCTTCGAGGAGTGGGGCAAGGTAGCGATGCATCAGCGTGAGCAGCAGGCAGCGAATATGGGCACCATCGACGTCGGCGTCCGACATCAAGATCACCTTGCCGTAGCGCACCTGATCGATATCGAAGGTTCGTCCGGAGCCGGCCCCGATGACCTGGATGATCGATGCGCACTCGGTGTTCTTGAGCATGTCGGCCAGCGACGCCTTCTGGACATTGAGGATCTTGCCCCGAATGGGCAGCAGCGCCTGGAATTCGGCGTCACGCGCCATCTTGGCCGTGCCGAGAGCGCTATCGCCCTCGACGATGAACAACTCATTGCGCTCGATGTCCTCGCTACGGCAGTCGACGAGCTTGGCCGGCAGGGCTGACGACTCCAGGGCGGTCTTGCGGCGCTGTGTGTCGCGCTGGGTACGGGCCGCAACGCGGGCGCGCATCGCCCCGGCCACCTTCTCCAAGAGCGCCTTGCTCGAGGCTTTCTCGCCACGCGGCGGATTCGTGATCCACTTCGCGAGTTCCTTCGCGACCACCTGCGACACGATGCGCGACGCCGCTGGAGTGCCCAGGATCTCCTTCGTCTGGCCTTCGAACTGCGGCTCGGGGACGCGAACCGCCACGACGCCGACGAGGCCCTCGAGGGCGTCCTCCTTGGTGATGGACTCGTCGGCTGATCGCAGCACGCGGGCTGCCTTGGCCTGTTCGTTGAGGACTTTCACGAGAGCACGCTCGAATCCCGCGACGTGAGTGCCGCCTTTGGGCGTGGCGATGACGTTGACGAAGGAGCGGACGTCGGTGTCGTAGCCCGACATCCATCGCAGGGCGATATCGACGGTGAGCTCGCGCTCGACCTCCTGCGACGTCATGTGCCCTTGCGCATCAAGCACCGGGACGGTCTCATGAAAGTGGCCCGCTCCGTGCAGCCGGATGACACCGGTGACCGGATCACCCGCGGCCAGGTGCTCGACGTATTCGGTGACCCCGCCCTTGTGGGTGAAGGACTCGACGTCCTGTCCGGCTCGCAGGTCGCGCATCGTCACGGTCAGGCCCGGCACCAGGAAACTCGTCTGGATCAAGCGATCGCGAAGCGCCTGGACGTCGTACTCGGCGTCCTTGGTGAACACTTGCGGGTCCGCCCACCAGCGCACGCGCGTGCCGGTGCGGGATCGAGGCACCGTGCCCACGACTCGCAACCCATGGCGACGCTGGAAGGCCGAACCCGGCTTCGAACCGTCGAACTCCCCTGCCACGCCACGTCGGAAGGAGATGCCGTGGGTCTTGCCGCCCCGATCGACCTCGACGTCGAGTCGCTCGGAGAGCGCGTTGACCACGGAGGCTCCTACGCCATGGAGGCCTCCGGATACGGCGTAGCTGGAGCCGCCGAACTTGCCACCGGCATGAAGCTTGGTCATCACGACCTCGACGCCACTCAGCTTGGTCTTGGGCTCGATGTCGACCGGGATGCCACGGCCGTCGTCGGCCACCTCGACCGACCCATCGGCATGAAGGGTGACCTCGACCTTCTTCGCGTGCCCGGCGATGGCCTCGTCGACGCCGTTGTCCACGATCTCCCAGAGGCAGTGCATGAGGCCACGGCCGTCATTGGAGCCGATGTACATGCCCGGGCGCTTGCGGACCGCATCCAGGCCCTCGAGGACCGCCAGGTCGCGTGCGTTGTAACTCGCGCCCTCCGGGGTCGCGGCGGACTTCCGCGCGCGTCCCTTGGCCGACGACGAGGTCGCCGACCTCGCTGAGGCGGTCACACGGGCAGGCTAGCCAAGGCGCTCCCCCGATCCGGGGAGGCGCTCCCACGGCCGGCGGCCTGTGAATCCCCTCACAAGTGGACGGCGCGTCGCTCCCACTCGATGAGCGGGAATACCCCGGGCATGTGAGAGTGTTGCGACAGCCGTACCCATGGAGGAGGTCCGGAGCATGTCGTCAACGCTCGCCGCTACAGCACCACTGTCCGCGTCCGACCGCTGCGACGGTTGCGGAGCCCAGGCTTACGTGCGCGTCACCCTTGTCGGCGGCGGCGACCTGCTCTTCTGCGGCCACCACTGGAACCGCCACGCCGAGGCCCTTCGCCCGAAGGCGGCTGAGGTCTTCGACGAGACCGACCGGCTGGTCGACGTCGTCTCCGTTCCCGAGGAGTAGGCCCGCTCGCCTAGCGAGCCCTCGCGACATACGTTGCGTCCCCGCGTTCGATGAGCGCATCCCCCCAGCCCAGTGACTGGTCTCGCACCTCGCGGAAGATGGGCTGAAGCCCCGCGGAGATCACCATCGATGAGACCTCGGGGTGGCTGTAGAAGGACACCACCGGCGCGCCGATGTTGTTCCAGTAGCCGAGCACGGGGACTCGTTCCGATGTCACGGTGGTGACCGCCCGCTTGATCCAGAACAACGCCGAACTCGGCGCGAGCCCGCGGGCGACCGGCCCGCGGGGGGTGAAGACCGGCTCCAGGATGACCACCAGCCCGCCAGGTCGGGCCAACGATGCGGCCCGACGCAAGCCTTCTCGGGCGAACTCACGACTGGCCGCGCGGGTTGGACCGACGAGGTGATGCAGGACAGCGGCCATGAGCACGATGTCGAACCGGCCCTGGAGGGACGCAACCTGCGAGGGTTCCAGGATCGACACACGCTCCGTGCGTGCATCCGGAAGCCGCTCGCGCACGCGCGAGAGCGACTCTGCGCTCGCATCCAGTGCCGTGATATCGGTAATCCCGAGCGCCTTGGACAGCCGAGCCAGATTGCCCCCGGTGCCAGCGCCGACGTCCACCAGGCGGGCCCCGGGCTCCACCAGCGGGCGGAGGATCTTGGCCACACCCCTAATGCGGTTTCGCCCGTACTCGTGGCAGTGCCGATCGAAGTAGTCGACCGTCGCGGCATCCGTAGCAGGCACGGAGGAACCGTATCCGCGCGCTGGGCGCTGGACCGGAGGTCCCCCTACCGTGGCGGCAGCGGAATTGCCTGCGGGTACGTGAACACGTTGTCCGGATCCCAGGCCTGCTTGACCCGCGTCAACCTGTCGATGTTGCGGCCGTAATAGGCGCGCGCGAAGTCCGTCAACCCCGGGTCGGGGAAGTTTTGGTAGGAGTGCCGATTCGAGTAGGGCAGCAGCAGCTCCCAGAACTGTTCGACCCACTCTCGAATGTCCGCCGGCACTCGCGTGGGCCAC
>NBNH01000315.1 GCA_004379115.1 Actinomycetales bacterium mxb001 | reverse complement strand
ACTGTCGTCGCGGTTGCCGGTGTTCATCGCGGCGATGCTGGCGCTGTCGAGCGTGCTGCTGCTGTGGGTTTTCCGGTCGATCGCGATCCCCATCAAGGCCGCGCTCATGAACCTGCTTGCAGCGGGTGCCTCGATGGGAATCGTGGTGGCGATCTTCCAGTGGGGCTGGTTCGGCTGGCAGGCGGCGGGACCGATCGAACCCTTCCTGCCCCTGGTCTTCCTAGCCATCCTCTTTGGTCTATCGATGGACTATCAGGTCTTCATGGTCGCCCGTATTCGCGAGGAATGGATGCGGCTGGGCGACAACAACGCGGCGGTGGCGTCAGGGTTGGCTGACACCGGAAAGGTCGTGACCGCGGCGGCCGCCATCATGATCGCGGTGTTCGGTGCGTTCGCCCTGTCGGGCCAGCGACTCATCTCGATGTTCGGTGTGGGCCTCGCGGTGGCGATCTTCATCGATGCCTTCGTCATCCGATCACTCATGGTCCCGTCGACGATGAACCTGCTCGGCCGATGGAACTGGTGGATCCCGCGGTGGCTCGATCGGGTGCTGCCCCACCTGGATGTCGAGGGCCCGGTGGATGCGCGCCCTGGGCCCCAACGCGCCGCCACCGATGCCGAGAGGTTCTAGAAGTTAGGGTTACCTAACTTTCTACTGTCCACAGGTATGCCTCGGCCGTGCTGGCAACTGTGCCGGGCGGGTATCGGGTCGCGCGGACGCCGTGCAGAATGTCCCCGTGACCACCCCCCTGACCGGACTCGGCTGGCCGGTTTCACGTGAAACACCCCCCGACGATGTTTCCCGTGAAACAGGGCTGGGCTGGCCCCGTGAGCCGCGGCCCCTGCCCCCCGTCGAGGACAGCCGGTGACCCGCGTCCTGGCCGTGGCCAACCAGAAGGGCGGCGTCGGCAAGACCACGACGACCGTCAACCTGGCCGCCGCCCTCGCCGCCCAGGGCCGGGAGGTCCTCGTCATCGACCTCGACCCCCAGGGCAATGCCTCGACCGCCCTGGGGCTGGACCACCACAGCGGCGTGCCCAGCACCTACGAGGTCCTCACCCAGGATCTGCCTCTGGCCGACATCGTCCGCAGTTGTAGTGAAGGTGACGGGCGCCTGTGGGCGGCGCCCGCCACGATCGACCTGGCCGGGGCCGAGATCGAGCTGGTTTCCCTCGTGGCCCGTGAGGGGCGCCTCGACCGGGCCATCCAGGCCTACCTCGAGGCCCACGAGGCCCGAGAGGGGCGGCCGCTCGAGTTCGTCATCATCGACTGCCCGCCCAGCCTGGGCCTGCTCACGCTCAACGCCCTGGTCGCGGCCGAGGAACTCCTGCTGCCCATCCAGTGCGAGTACTACGCCCTGGAGGGGGTCTCCCAACTCCTGCGCACCGTCGAGTTGGTGAACAAGCACCTGAAC
>NBNH01000314.1 GCA_004379115.1 Actinomycetales bacterium mxb001 | reverse complement strand
ACTGTCGTCGCGGTTGCCGGTGTTCATCGCGGCGATGCTGGCGCTGTCGAGCGTGCTGCTGCTGTGGGTTTTCCGGTCGATCGCGATCCCCATCAAGGCCGCGCTCATGAACCTGCTCGCAGCGGGTGCCTCGATGGGAATCGTGGTGGCGATCTTCCAGTGGGGCTGGTTCGGCTGGCAGACGGCGGGACCGATCGAACCCTTCCTGCCCCTGGTCTTCCTGGCCATCCTCTTTGGCCTATCGATGGACTATCAGGTCTTCATGGTCGCCCGCATTCGCGAGGAATGGATGCGGTTGGGCGACAACAACGCGGCGGTGGCGTCAGGGTTGGCCGACACCGGAAAGGTCGTGACCGCTGCGGCCGCCATCATGATCGCGGTGTTCGGCGCGTTCGCCCTGTCGGGCCAGCGGCTCATCTCGATGTTCGGTGTGGGCCTCGCGGTGGCGATCTTCATCGACGCCTTCGTCATCCGGTCGCTCATGGTCCCGTCGACGATGAACCTGCTCGGGCGATGGAACTGGTGGATCCCACGGTGGCTCGATCGCGTGCTGCCCCACCTGGATGTCGAGGGCCCGGTGGATGCGCGCCCTGGGCCCCAACGCGTCGCCACCGATGCCGAGAAGTTCTAGAAGTTAGGGTTACCTAACTTTCTACTGTCCACAGGTATGCCTCGGCCGTGCTGGCAACTGTGCCGGGCGGGTATCGGGTCGCGCGGACGCCGTGCAGAATGTCTCCGTGACCACCCCCCTGACTGGACTCGGCTGGCCCGTTTCACGTGAAACACCCCCCGACGATGTTTCCCGTGAAACGGGACTGGGCTGGCCTCGCGAACCGCGCTCACTGCCCCCCATCGAGGGCAGCCGGTGACCCGCGTCCTGGCCGTGGCCAACCAGAAGGGCGGCGTCGGCAAGACCACGACGACCGTCAACCTGGCCGCCGCCCTGGCCGCCCAGGGCCGGGAGGTCCTCGTCATCGACCTCGACCCCCAGGGCAATGCCTCGACCGCCCTGGGGCTGGACCACCACAGCGGCGTGCCCAGCACCTACGAGGTCCTCACTCAGGATCTGCCTCTGGCCGACATCGTCCGCAGTTGTGGTGAAGGTGACGGGCACCTGTGGGCGGCGCCCGCCACGATCGACCTGGCCGGGGCCGAGATCGAGCTGGTCTCCCTCGTGGCCCGTGAGGGGCGCCTCGACCGGGCCATCCAGGCCTACCTCGAGGTCCACGAGGCCCGAGAGGGCCGGCCGCTCGAGTTCGTCATCATCGACTGCCCGCCCAGCCTGGGCCTGCTCACCCTCAACGCCCTGGTCGCGGCCGAGGAACTCCTGCTGCCCATCCAGTGCGAGTACTACGCCCTGGAGGGGGTCTCCCAACTCCTGCGCACCGTCGAGTTGGTGAACAAGCACCTGAAC
>NBNH01000313.1 GCA_004379115.1 Actinomycetales bacterium mxb001 | reverse complement strand
TGTCGAGTTCGGCCAGTCCGGCCGAGGCCTCGGCGAAGTGCCAGTCGTTCTCCTCGTGGAGGTAGTCGAGCACGACCAGTCGTCGCTCGGCGGCCACGCCGGCGATCGCCTCCTCCAATTGCAGTTGGAACAGTCGACCATCGCTGCCCAGTTCGATGATGTCGGCATCGATCTCATCGGCGATGCGGAGCACCATCTCGGTCCGCTGCAACATCACGACGACATCGCGCACGGTCACCAGACCCTCGATCTCGAGCGCGGAGAGCGATGTGGAGACCTCGGTGAGTCGGTCGCGGTAGCGCTCGAGGGTCTTCATCGCCTGATTGGCACGATCGAGCAATCGCGGGACCGGCGTCAACTGGTGCTTCTCGTCGCCGAGATAGACCGCGATGATCGACATGTCCTCCGACACGCTGATGACGGGGACACCCACGGAGCGGGCCACCCGTTCGGCGGTGCGATGGCGAGTGCCCGTCTCCGAGGTGGGTGCGGCCCGATCGGGAACGAGATGCACGTTGGCCCGGGCGATACGGGCGGCATCGGGAGCGAGGACGATGGCGCCGTCCATCTTCGCCAGTTCACTGAGACGCTGCGGACTGAACGCAGCGTCGAGCAGGAAGCCCCCCGAGCAGATGCTCAGCACCTCGGGACCGTCCCCGATCACCACCAGCGCGCCCATGCCCGACTGCAGGACGCGATCGATGCCCTCACGGAGCGGGGTCCCGGGTGCCACCGCGGCCAACGCCGCCAGCATGGCGTCGCTGCGTCGGCCTCCCATCGGCGGAGTGTACCGCTGCGCCCTCAGCCGACCGCCGGGCCGTCGTCGGGCGTGTCGGGGCCCCGGGTCCGATCACCGTCATCGCCACGGACACCGTCGCCGAACAGTTCGACGATGGACAGCACCGTCGCCTCCTCCTCGACGGCCGACGGGCGAGCCGATCGGCTCGCGTTCCGACCCGACGCGGTGATGCCGATGGCCAGGAGCGCCTCGACCAGGGTGCCGACGCGGATTGCCGTCATTCCGGCCGGCGGATCGGGCGCATGCGACGGGACGATGGCACGCGTGAATCCGAGTCGAGCGGCCTCGGCCAGTCGTCGATCGGCGTGGGCGACGTGGTCGTGTTCAATAGCGGTGACGTCCCCATTGCGCACCGGGTGATCGACGTGCGAGTGGTCAGCGGACTCAATCGACTCACCACTAAGGGGGATGCCAATGCCCTGATCGACACCGATCCGGTCATGGTGTCGGCCAATCGCGAAGTGCCGCGCGTGATCTGGCGTGTGCCCGCGGTCGGCTCGACGCTGGCCTTCCTGGCCTCGCCGCAATCGCAGCGCCTCGGGCTCACCCTGCTCGTCGGCGCCAACCTGCTGGCCCTGGCGCTCTTCGCCCTGCGCCGACGTTCCACCGAAGGAGAAGGAAGCACGCCCGACGGCCCTCAACCGACCAGAACGGACCTCGAGTCCGTCCACGCATAGGAGACTGAATGGCAATCACGGTTGAACCACGCAAGGCCGGCGTCACCATGGGGCGCGCAACGCTGCTCCTGCTGGCAGGCATCGGTGGCCTGACCTTCGCCTTGACCAGCGTCTACGCCACGCTGTCAGCGCAGGCCTTCAACACCACGCCGACGTCGACCACGGCCGGCACGCTGAGCCTGATCCAGGCCGACAACGGCAACGGTTTCACGACCCTGATCGACAAGATGGCACCAGGTGACGTCGTCAACCGCTACGTGAAGTACACCAACAACGGCAACCTGGACGCCCAGGACCTGAAGTTGTCACTTGCTGACTCGGTTTACAGCGTGCTCACGACCGATGCCACCCGCGGCCTGAGTGTCACGGTCAGCCAGTGCAGCGTCGCCTGGACCCCGGCCACCGGCGCCTGCGGGGGCACGACCACCGTGCTGGGCACTTCCACGGCGGTCGCCCTGAAGACGACACCGCTCTCACTGCCGGTGGTACCCACCACGCCCGCGGGAGCCAACATCCTCGCCGGCCAGGAGCTTCACCTGCGCTTCGCCATCACCCTGCCGGACACGAACGAGACCACGGTGAACGGCGTCCCGCCGGCCAATACGGTCCAGGGCAAGACGGCGTCACTCACGTGGACGCTGACCGAGACCATGCGCAACACGACGACGACCAACTCGTAGGAGAGGTCGCGTCCATGACACGTGGGGCCCTCCGTGGCGTGGCCCTGGGGGTGGTGGCGACCGTGGTCGTCACCACCCCTCTGGGTGCCGCGTTTGGTGTCACCCGCGCCTCGTCATCCAACTTCCTGCAGTTGGCCGTGCTCACGGCCACCTATCGGGTCTCCCCTGTGCTGCCCGCTCAGGTGGCCACGAACACGACCGGGCCCCTGACGATCAACCTCAACGCCACCAACCAGTGGGGGCAGATCTTCTACCTGCAGAACATCGGCGACCTCGACGTCACGACTCTGACGCTCAGCCATAACGGCCCCTACGGCAACGGCGCGAATCGCGTCGATCTCGCCTACTGCTCGGGAGGGAACGCCAGTGGCCAGTTCACCACCGTGGGAGTGTGCGCGGGCGGTGGCGTACTCACCACGGTGATCCAAGGCAAGGGGTCCGTCGTCCTGTCGCTCAGCCTTCCGGCCGGCACGTTCCGCGCTTTCCAGGCGACCACGCGCAATCGCGGCAACGGCCAGGACACCACCGACACGATCACCGTCGAGGTGTCGAGTTCGGGCGTGGTGCGTCGGGGCACAACCACGTCCTAGGCACCTGGCGCCGCCGGCTCCTCATCTGGATCGGCGCCCTTCTTCTTGCGTGGCAGGTAGAGCACGGCAAAGCCGGCGGCCACGATCAGCGCGCCGATGACGCTCCAGACCGGATTGCCGGTCATGAAGCTCTCCTCGAGGAAGCCCAGAGACAGCGCCACCCAGAAACCACCGACCATGATGAGGACCAAGCCGATGGTGCGTCGCAGCGGATCGATGTCTTTCACGCCTTCACCATCCCATGCTCGACAACCCGCACGCTACGGACGCGTGAGAAACCACGTGAGGTCGGCGAAGGACTTGTCATCCATCATCGTCTCCCCCACGATCACCTGCCCGGTCCACTCACCCGCAGTCACGTCGATGTAAGCGGTCCCGAACGAAATGCTGTCGGGATCGACGAGGGTGAAGCCAGCCTCCTCGAGCACACCGCTGCCGATGTAGGCCACCAGGGCATCGAGTTGGTCCGCCGGGAAGCGCCAGGTCGCACTCACCAGGCCGCGCCCCATGGGTCGAAACTCGATGGCTGCTTCGCCCACGCCCTCAGCGACGGCGATGAGTTGGCCGCCCTCGAGCACCGGCAAGCTGGCCAGCCACGCCGGCTGTGGCACGTCGCCCGTCTCCTGCTCAAGCCGGAACTCCGTCGGCGGCTCGCCGGGATCGGGCTTGGGGGCGACCTTCAGCGCGATGCGCAGATCGTCGTCATCGCGCGTCATCACGAGGATGCTGCTGGAGTCCGTGGTCGAGATGGAGTTGTAGGTCCAGCCCGTGGGCGCCGCTGCTCCGAACGCCTCCAGGTCGGCCTTCGTCAAGGGCTCACCGATTCCTAGGACCTGCTCGACGTACGTCGACTCGTCGTCCCACTCCTCGACGCTCATGCCGGCGCCCACGATGGTGGCGCCTTCGGGCAGAGGCACGTTGCCATCGTGGAGTGACAGCACCCCGCTCAGATCGGCCTCCGCGGCCGGCTGACCCATCAGGGCGGCATACGGCGCGAGCGCATCGTCGATCACATCGACGAAGAGAACGTCAGGGGCGTCGGGCGTGGGAGCGGGAGAGGCACTCGACGACTCGATCGCCGTGGGCAATGGCGCGCTAGAGGATGAAGCGGCCTCGGTAGGTGCGGTCGTCTCGCTCGACGAGCCTGAGCCTGCGCTTGAGCCGCAGGCGGACAGGCACACAAGGACCGGGACGACCAGCGCGATCCGCAGACGCATGACGGCATGGTACTTCCGAGTGACCTCTACCCTGGCGCCATGAGCGTGAAGTCCGAGTCAGTCACAACCTGGCGCCGCTATCGGTCTCTCCAGTTGGAGTACGCCGCCCTGCGGGTGGTCGGTCGCGGACTCTTCCTGGCGATGATGCTCATGGTCGTCTTTCTCTTTGTCTTCACTCGGGCGACCTCGCTCATCGCGGGCGAAAACGAAGTCATCGTGCCCACGGTGACGCTCGCCCCGTCGGTGGACCTTGGCGAGCTTGCGACCGGATCCTTCACGCGCACCAGCGGTGCCG
>NBNH01000312.1 GCA_004379115.1 Actinomycetales bacterium mxb001 | reverse complement strand
GGCCGGCGTAGGGCGTCGGCACGCCGGGCAGTTCGCGCACGGGACGGATGTTGGCGAAGGTCTCGAAGAGCTTGCGCAGCGTCACGTTGGCGCTCTTCTCGCCGAAGCCCACGGGCGTCTCGAGCGGGCCCTTGAGGACGGTGCGCGTGCGGGTGATGGAGGCGATGGTCTCCTCGGGCACGCCGCTGGCGATGCCACGACGGAAGACCTCGGCGCCGGCGTCGGCGTACTCCCAGTCGATCTGGCCGCCGGCGGCATCGACGAGTCGGACGGCGGCCTGGGTGACCTCGGGTCCGATGCCGTCGCCGGGGATCACGGTCACGGTGGGGCGGGTGGGGGTGTCGGTCGTCATAGGAAGTAAATTACCGGTAATGTTCTTCCTGTCAAGCCGACCCGGAGGTTCCCCATGAGTCCTGTTCCCGCCGCCGACGCGCCCGTCTCCGCGGACGCCGTCCCGGATGCGTTGGAGGCCGAGGCCCTCTGGGTCATGCGCGAGACCGCGGGCGCCTTTCGCAACCCGGTCCTAATGTATTCCATCGGCAAGGACTCCACAGTCCTCCTGCATCTCGCGCGCAAGGCGTTCTATCCCGCGCCCATTCCCTTCCCGCTGCTGCATATCGACAGCACCTGGGAGTTCCAGGAGATGTACGCCCACCGCGATCGCGTCGTGGCCGAGCTCGGCGCGCAGCTCATCGTCGGCACCAACGAGGAGGGGATCGCAGAGGGTGTCACTCCGCTGACCCACGGCGTGCAGGAATACACGCGCATCATGCGCACGGTGCCGCTACTGCAGTCGCTTGATGCCGGAAGGTTCGATGCCGCCATCGGCGGCGGACGACGCGATGAGGAACGCAGTCGCGCGAAGGAGCGGATCTTCAGCCTGCGTGAACCGGGGCACCGCTGGGAGCCGCGCAAGCAGCGGCCCGAGTTCTGGCGCACGCCCAATACGTCCCTCAACGAGGGCCAGACGATGCGGGTGTTCCCGATCTCGAACTGGACCGAGCTCGACGTCTGGCGCTACATCCGCCGCGAGCAGATCCCGGTCGTCGACCTGTACTTCGCCAAGGAGCGCGAGGTCGTCGAGCGGCGCGGTGCCCTGCTCCTGCTCGACGATGACCGTATGCCCCTCGAGCCTGGTGAAGTGCCCATGCGACGCAAGGTGCGCTTTCGCACCCTCGGCTGCTACCCGCTGACGGCGGGCGTCGAGTCCGATGCCGAGACGATCGACGACCTGGTCTACGAGATGGAGACGACGAAGATCAGTGAGCGCGCCGGCCGCCTCATCGATGGCGAGAAGGGCGACTCGATGGAGGCCAAGAAGAAGTTCGGCTACTTCTAGCGCAGGGCCTTGAGGGTCCAGCGCACCCGAAGCGTGCCGGTGATCGTTCCTTTGGCATCGGCGATCTCGCACACGATGTCGAACTCGGGCCGGGTGCCCGCATCGAATTGGGCGCGCGCTGCGTCGGCATCAGCGTCGAGTCGGGCCGTGGCCGTGAGGTCTCCGCGGGCAATGGCGACGTAGTCCATCGTGGCGGTGGTGGGCAGCAGTACGGCGCGATCCATCATGTCGCCGAAGGCCGCGATGGCAACGGCTCCGGTAGCGGACTCGGCGAGGGCGAACATGGCCGCGGCGTGCGGTCCACCCACGTGATTGCGGTACTCCGGTTGATCGCGTAGTACGACGACCGTGCGTTCGGGTGACACCTCGACGTATTCCAGCCCGAGGGTGGCGACCATGGGCACCACCGCGTGCATGAGAGGACCGATCTGATC
This sequence comes from Actinomycetales bacterium mxb001, assembly GCA_004379115.1. Classification (GTDB taxonomy): domain Bacteria; phylum Actinomycetota; class Actinomycetes; order S36-B12; family S36-B12; genus Mxb001. The sequence goes on along the minus strand of NBNH01000312.1, from coordinate 13,132 downwards.
ACCGGGCATGCCCACCATGAACGGCAGGCTAGCGTGCGACACTCGTGCCGATGAACGACGTCGCCTCCCACTACCCGTGGCCCGCCTCGGGTCGCTACGTGCGGGCGATGATGGTGATGGGTCTCGATGGCGCCACGGTCGGTCCCGACGGCGGATCACGATCTCTGTCCGGTCCCGCCGACCTTGCGGCGCTCCTGGCGATCCGCAGCCACTCTGATGCCGTCGTCATCGGTGCCGAGACGCTGCGCGTCGAGCGCTACAAGCCGTTCCGCGCGAAGCCGGAGTTCCAGGAGAGCCGGGCAGCCCGGGGGCTCGATGTCGCGCCGCGGTTGGTGATCGTCTCCGCATCGCTGAAGTTGCCGTGGGAGGAGCCGGTCTTCACCGAGTCGGCGCTGCGTCCGCTGGTCGCCACGGTCGCCGGGCACGACGCGGCGTGGCTTGACCGCGCGCGCGAGCATGCCGAGGTGCTGGTCGCCCCCGGCGCTCGCGTGGAACCGGCCTGGCTCCTCGATGAGTTGTATGGGCGTCGCCTGCACCGCATCGTGTGCGAGGGCGGCCGGGGGCTGTTGGAGTCGTTCGCCGCGGCCGGAGTCATCGATGAATGGGACGTGACGTTGTCCGGCATCGCCGGTGACACGCGCTTCGACCTAGCCGATACTCGCGAGCAGGACGGCTTCCTCTTCACCCGATTCACGCGGAGGCATCATGGCTGACCCACTCACTGGCGAGCAGATCGCTGCGCTCCACGCTGACCTGCCACTGTGGCGCATCGAGGACGGCATGCTGGTGCGCGATGTGCAGGCACCGTCGTTCCTGCGCGGCATCGAGTTCGTCGTGGCCATCGGCAACGCGGCCGAGGAGCTCGACCACCACCCCGACATCGATATCCGATGGCGTCATCTGCGCCTGGCCCTGGTGACGCACTCGGCGGGCAGCCGGATCACGGACCTCGACGTCACGCTCGCGCGGCAGATCGACCAGATCGTCGATCAGCCCTAGGTCTTCTGCTCCACCGGATCGTCGGGTGGGCCCACTCCTTCGATGAGGTCGTGGCGTTTCACATACGTCTGCACGAGAGCCAGGATCATCGCCCCGACCGGTACGGCGAGCAGGGCTCCAGCCACTCCGAAGAGCGCGGCACCGAGCAGGACGGCGACGAATCCGTAGGCAGGGTGCACGTCGACCGCTGCAGCACTGATGCGCGGCTCGATCGTGAGGTTCTCGATCTGCTGGTAGATGAGCGCGTAGATCAGCACGATCACGCCCAGCCACGGATTGCCGCTCAGAAGCCCGACGATCACCGGCAGGATGATGGAGATGTAGGTGCCGATGGTGGGCACGAACTGCGCGACGATGCCGGTCCACAGGGCGAGCGGGAGCCAGTAGGGCAGGCCGATGACCGCGAAGACGATGCCGCTGAAGAACGAGTTGATGGCGGCGAGCACCGCGCGGGCTGCGACGTAGCGACCCGTCTTGTCGGCCGTGGTGTCCCAGACGTTGATGAAGACGCCCTGGCTCTGCGGGGGAAGCATGCGCGCGATGTACTTGCGCACGCGTGGGCCGTCAGCGGACAGGTAGAACGCGATGAGGCCGAAGGTGAACAGGCCGAAGATGCCGCCGAGCAGTGACAGGGCGATGCCGAAGATGCCGCGGGCCGCTTCCCGCGCGATGTTGGTGATCGCCTGCTGGTCGAGTCCGACCTGGGCGAGGATCTCCTGCTGGGTGTACGCCGTCCCGAAGGTGTTGTTGAACCACGTCAGGCCCGCCTCGGCGAGCACGGGCAGGCTCTCGACGATCTCGATGACCTGGTCCACCAGCAGGGCGCCGAAGGCGGCGAAGAAGGCGACGAGGAAGAGCACGACGCCGCCCATGACGATGAGGGTGGCCAGTCCGCGACGCATGCGCTTGCTCAGTCGGTCGACCGCGGGCGCCATGGCCAGAGCGAAGAACCACGACATCAGCACGGTGAAGATGACGCCGCCGCCATCTTCGAGCAGGAAGCGGATGAACAGGAAGATGAAGACCAGGGCCATGACGATGAAGCCGGCCCGCCAGATGAAGCTGGCGCTCACGGGCCATCGATTTGGCTCGGGCGTCCCCGTCGACATGCCTCGACCCTACCCGCTGGACGCAGCGCCCTCTGGGGTTACGACGTGCTCATGGTTCGACGATCCAGCCGAAGAGGTGGCGATCTTCTACGCGGGTACGTTCGCTAGGTCGTCGATGCACGCGGCAGTGCGAATCCTCAGGGTGGTGCGTCACCCCGACTGCCAGCCAACCCGGGCACTCGTCCACCGCGAGGCCTTGCCCTGCGTGCCGACTCGGACGCATAATGAACACTGTTCACACTTGAGAGGTGGTGGGCATGGCATCAGCCATCAATCGCCGCGTTCCCACCCGCGTGGGCACGCTCGCTATCGCGGACGACGAGAGCATGGGCACGCCCCTCGTGCTGTGGCCTTCGCTCTTCAGCGACCACCGCCTCTACGACGACGTCCTCCCGCTCCTAGGCGAGCAGTGGCGGACGATCCGCATCGACGGGCCCGGCTTCGGCCAGAGCGATCCACCGGCCGGAGACGTCCAGCCCGACCACTATGCCGATGCCGTGATCGACGTCCTCGACGCACTCGGGATCGATCGGTGCGTCATGGCCGGGTGCTCGTGGGGCGGCCAGGTCTCGGCGCACATCGGCGCGCGCAGCCCCGACCGCGTGCACGGCGTGCTCATGATGAACACGCCGCTATCGCCCAGCCAGGGTGGCCACTTCGCGCAGGTCAACGGCACGAGGTTGGTGGGGAACACGAGGTTCTGGGGCAACGGCGTCGCGCGCTCGATGCTCGCGAAGTCGACCCACGCCGACCATCCCGAGCGAGTGAAGGCCTTCGTGTCAGCGTTCTCGTCGTTCGATCGCAAGGCCGCTGCCACGACCACCCGCACGATCCTTACTCGCGGTCCGGGACTGCAGGATGTGCTGCCCAAGCTGACGGTGCCGACGGTCATTCTCATGGGCGCCCAGGACGCGCTGTATCCGCCGGAGGGCGCGATGCCCATTGCGCGCCTGGCACCCAAGGCGACGATCGAGGTCGTGCCTGGCAGCGCACACCTCTCGCCCATCGACACCCCCGAGGCCGTGGTCGTTGCGATCAACAGCCTCGCGCCCGCCTAGGCCTCTGATGCTCACACCGCTCGAGAAGGCCATCGTCTGGGCCATCGACGTGGGCTTCCTCGTCTACTGGACCCTCATCATCGCGAACCTCCTGCCGCCCGAGGTCATGTTCGACGGTTATGAGCTTCCCGAAGTGCAGGCGTGGAACTGGTCGTTCCTACCGCTCGACGTGCTCGCATCCGTCACGGGGATCGTGGGCCAGACGAGCAAGCGACTCAACCGGACGGTGATGCTCACCATCTCGCTGGTGCTCACGTCATGCTCCGGCGGCATGGCCATCGCCTACTGGGCGTTCCTCGGCGACTTCCAGATCGCATGGTGGTTGCCCAACCTCGTGCTGCTGATCTTCCCGCTCATTCCGCTGATTCGGTTCGCCCGGCGACGAAGCAACGGAGCTGATCACTAGCGCGGCGACTGCGCGTCGAGTTCGTCGAGCAGCTCATCCCACAGCGGCTTGCTGCCGCGGCGGAAGTAGCCCATGTGACCGATGCCCGATTGACCCACATCGGCGGGGCGCAGGTCACGGCGTACGACGTCGACGCTCGTGTAGTGATCGAAGAAGGCATCGCGGGCCAGCGGTGAACTCCAGCGATCGTCCACGGCGTTGATGGCCGTGATGGGCACGGTGACGCGGGCGAAGAGCCCCTGCATTTCCTGGCCGATCTCGGGATCGTCGAACCAGTAGCCGGGGTAGCGGCACCAGTGCTTCCACTGGCGGTAGACGTCGACCGGCAGGTCCTCGCCGAGACCGAAGCGCTTCCAGGCCAGGTAGCCCTTGGCGCGCACCACAGTCGGGCCGAAGGCGTTCCACAGGAAGGCCACGCGCAGTTGCTCGCTGCGCGGCATCCATCCCCTCCATCCACTACCGGTGCCGTAGGCATGCATCGTTGTCACGATCGATGGATCGGGGAGCAGCCCGAGCGCGTGACCGCCGTAGGAGTGCGACACTAGGTGCAGTGGCAGATCGCCTGATGCTTGCTGCAGGACGCTCGCTAGGTCGAGGCGGGCCCAATCGCGGTAGTCCATACGGAACCCGCGCAGCGTGGTGGGAGCGGAGCCGCCGACCCCCCGGTAGTCGAAGGTGATGACGTCGAAGCCGCGCTCGGCCGCGTGCGTGGCGAAGATCCGGTAGAAGCCCTGGGGCACGCCGGTCGCGCCGGCGACGACGATCCGCGCCCGGGCGCCGTCGGCCTCGTAGTGCCGCGTCGCGATGGGATAGCCATCGAGTGCCTCGACGATCAACGCGATTCCCCCTGCCTCGTGGACGGCCTCGACGCTAACTAGTACGATCGTCCTAGTCAAGGGGGTGAGAGATGTCCGCCACGCGCGACCGGATGGTGCTGGCGGCTGCCGGGCTCTTCCGCGACCAGGGCTACGACGGCACTGGCTTCCGCGACGTCGTCAAGGCGGCCGGCACCAGCCAGGGCGTCATCTACCACCACTTCCCGGGCGGCAAGTCCGAACTTGGCGTGGCCGTGTCGCTGGCGGTGGGGGAGTGGGTGGCAGCCGGGATCGAAGCCGCGTGCGCGGCGATGGCTCCGCACGATGCTGTCTCCGGAGTCCTCGACATCGTCGAGGGCAACCTGCTGCGCGGGCCGCTGCGACCCGGGTGCCCGATCGTCGCCGTCGCTCTCGCCTCGGATGACGACAACGGTGAGTTGCGCGCGGCCAGCGATGCATTCTTCACTCGCGTACGCGCGGCCCTCGCTGACTGCCTGGTCCGAGACGGGGTTGATGCGGCAGCCGCCGAGTCCTACGCCGCACTCGCAGTTTCGGCGGCGGAAGGGGCCGTGATCCTCAGCCGTGCGCGAGGCAACTCGGAGCCCTTCGACGCCACGCGCCGCGCACTCTTGGACCACATCGACCAACTCACGAAGGGGGCAAGCGCATGACCGACCAACCCGTACAAGCAGAGATCCTGGACCTTGGGGACGACCGCATCCTGTCGGCGCAGATCGAGATCGACGCCCCGGCCGAAGTGATCTTCGACATCCTCATCCAGCCCCGCCGTCACGCCGAGATCGACGCCTCGCAGAGCGTGCAGTACGTGATCGAGGGCCCGGAGCGCCTCGGGTCAGGCGATGCGTTCAAGGTGCGCATGAAAGTAGGAGTGAGCTACTGGGTGACCAACAAGGTGCTCGAGTTCGAGCCGAACCGGCGCATCACCTGGGCCCACCTGCTCGGCAACCAATGGACCTACGAGCTCACGCCGCTGTCACCTGACCGCACGCTCGTGCGCGAGACCAATAATCTGCGCAAGGCTGGCTGGAAGGCGTCGCTGTCGCCCGTCGCCCGCAAGCACGAGGCTGTCCGGCGCTCGATCGCGAAGTCACTCGTGCGATTGAAGAAACTGGCGGAGTCCGAGGCTGCCGGGTGACGGGACGAGGACGGGGTTTGTGGCTCGCCTGGCTCCAGGTGGTGCTTGCGCTCGGCATACCCCTGTGGCGCCTGTGGGTCATCGATCGGTCGACCAGTGGCACCCTCACATCTCCCTGATGCGTACCGTCACCGTGACGCGCGAGTCTTCCTCGCAACCACCCAAGTCTTGACGAACCTGCTTCTTCAGCGGCAGCAGGTAGGTACCCGACTTCCTGTCGGGAAAGATCGACGTCTTCCAGGTGACGTCTGCCGAGCGCACCTCGACCGGCACGCTGCCAAATCCGCGCGTGTGCCCGTGAGTGATTGCCTCGATCTCGTCAGCCACGTCCTCCGGCAGGCTGATGAAGTGCCAGGCGGAATCGCCATTCCATAGCCAGACAGTCGCGGTGAAGGTGAAGGCAGCACTCATGCGTACGTCGGCACCTCGGCGCCCACGTCCCACAGGTGATGGACGGGGTCGTGCATGAGGTAGCGGGCCAGGGTCTCGATGGTGAACGCCGATCCGTCGCTGCGGAATCCGGAGCGATCCCATTGGTCATCCTGCACGGCATCGAAGCGATCCGCCAACGCGTTGGCCGCGGCGAGGATTTCGACCGACACGACAGCCGGGTGCTGCAGGTCGTAGCGATCCTCGACCGCGGTGACGTCCTGGTCCCAGTTCGCGAAGTGCGGGCCATCCTCCGAGATCATCAGTCCGACGCGCGTATCGAAGATGCGAAAGACATCGCGCGTGTGACAGGCGTATTCCAAGGGCGACCACACATCAGGACGCGGCCTCACTGCGGCATCGCCTCGCGCCAGCACCCCCTGCCAGCGCTCGCCGAGGTCCCGCACCGCCGCTCCGGTGCCTGACGCGTCGAAGGTCGAGGAGTCGAAGCCGCAGTCGTCACAGCGACGCTCGAGGACCCAGGTCCAGTTCTTGGTGTCGGGGACGATCTGATCGCTCATGGCCTGCAGGCTAGCCACATGAGAGTGGCCGTGCGGCGGGCCCAGTCGCGCGGCGGCTTCGCCCCGCCGATGGCGAACGAGTACCAGGACCCGGTCGGAAAGGTTGCGGCGACGGTGACGTCGGCCTCGGGATCGAGCTGCCCGTCGATGATGCCGCGCTCCAGGCAGGCGCGGATGCGCGCGCGGCGCGGCTTGACCAGGTGCTCGCGGTACTGCCTCTGGAACTCCGGATCGACGCCGTCCTGCAGCATGACGCCGGCCAGCGCGAGTGCGGACGCGTCGGTGATGCAGTGTCGGAAGTGCTCGAGCTCGGCAACGAGGTCCTCGAAGGGATCGTCGGTTGGCGCCGGGGGATCGATCTCGGCGAGGTCGGCGACCGCGGCCACGGCGAGGCTCAGCTTGGTGGGCCAGCGCCGATAGAGCGAGGGGCGCGTCGTGCCGGCGTCATCGGCGACCGCGGCGATCGACAGACCCGCGAGCCCGTGCACGGCGAGGTGCTGTCGGGTCGCGGCCAGGACGGCCGCGTCGATGTCGGCATCACGCGGGCGCCCGGCCCGGGCCTGGGTGGCTGCCATGGCACGAGCGTACCCGCACAGCGGGGGTTTATGTGACACCCCTGTATTGCAATCTGGGAGGCGGTGTCCTAGGGTGCCAATACCGATACACATCTGTATAGAAATGGAGCATCGCATGAGCGACAGCGCGAAGAAGATCCTCATGGTCGTGTCGAACCCGGCCGTCTCCGGCCAGACCGGCTGGCCGATCGGCTTCTGGTGGGGCGAGCTGACGCACCCCTACTGGGAGTTCGTGCAGGCGGGCTACGACATCACCATCGCCAGCCCGGAGGGCGGTGCGCTCGCTGCCGATGCCTACAGCGACCCCGAAGATGCCTCGGGCTTCTCGGCATCCGACTTCGTCAGCCTCGGCTTCAAGCACAGCTCCCAGCACAAAGGACTCATCGAGGACACGGCGAAGCTCAGCGACCTCAACCTCGACGACTTCGATGCGATCTTCTTCGTCGGGGGACAGGGCCCGATGTACACCTTCCGCGGCAATCCTGACGTCGAGGCCGCCGTGCGCAGCATGTACGAGGCAGGCAAGCCCACCGCGCTCATGTGCCACGCGACGAGCACCCTCCTCGAGGCGAAGGACTCCAGCGGCAGGCTCGTCGTCGACGGCAAGCGCTGGACCGGCTTCTCCGCCCAGGAGGAGGAGTACGTCGACTCCGCGGTTGGGCAGCGGATTCAGCCCTTCTTGATCGAGGAGTTGGCCCGCGCCATCCCCGGAACCACATTCGTCGTTGGGCCGATGTTCGCCCCGCACGTGGTGCGCGATGGCAATCTGATCACCGGGCAGCAGCAGAACTCCGGTGTTGCCGCTGCGCGGGTGGTCATCGAGGCGCTGGAGGGGTAGATGCGTATCGCGATCATCGGAGCAGGCCGGGTGGGCCGCGCCCTCGGAACTCGCTGGACCGCGGTCGGCCATGACGTCGTGTACGGCGTACGCGACCCTGGCGACCCCAAGGTGGGCGACCTGACTGCGGTCGCGACGCCCCAGGTAGCCGTCGACGGTGCTGACGTTGTGCTCATCGCCTTGCCGTGGGCCGCGACGCAGCAGGTCGTATCCGGTCTCGACGTCGGCGATGCGGTCGTGCTTGATGCGACCAACCCGCTCGCCGTCAACGCCCGCGAACTCGTCGCCAATCCGTCGCTCGCCGGTGCCGAGCTCGTACGCGACTGGATGGGTGGCGCGCGCGTGGTCAAGGCCTTCAACACGACGGGCTCGGGCAACATGGTCAACCCTGACTACGGTGCGCAGAAGCCGATGATGCCGGTCGCTGGCGACGACGAGGCCGCCAAGGCCGTGGCCATCGGACTGGCCAATGAGATCGGCTTCGCCGGTGTCGACACCGGGCCGCTCTCCGGTGCTCGCGACCTCGAGCACCTGGCCATGCTGTGGATCCGGATGGCATACCCCCTAGGCAACGGTCCGGATATCGCCTTCGCCCTGCTGAGGCGGTAGGCGGGGCCACCCGTAGGGTCGGCGCATGACGATCAGCGGAGTGACCACCTGCCTTTGGTTCGACGACCAGGCGGAGGAGGCGGCCAACTTCTACGCCTCCGTCTTTCCGGGGGCATCCATCCTGTCCGTCTCTCGCTACGCGACCGATGCCCAAAAGCCTGAGGGATCGGTGCTCACCGTGGAATTCGAACTCTTCGGTCAGCCCTTCCTCGCCCTCAACGGGGGCCCTCACTTCACGCACTCACCGGCCATCAGCTTCCAGGTCTTCTGCGATACCCAGGACGAGGTGGATCGCCTCTGGGACGCCCTTGTCTCCGATGGCGGCGAGGAGAGCATGTGCGGTTGGTGCAGTGATCGTTTCGGGGTCAGCTGGCAGATCATCCCGCGGCGCCTCACTGAGCTGCTGTCCAGTCCGGACCCGGGCGTGGCCCGGCAGACGACCGAGCGCATGATGGGAATGCGCAAGATCGTCATCGCTGACCTGTAGGTCACGAAACTTGCCGAGGAGGACGGATGTCACGGATCCAGTTGGCCCTCAATGTCGCCGACCTTGAGGCGTCTGTTGCCTTCTACTCGGCCATGTTCGGCGTGGAGCCCCACAAGCGGCGTCCCGGCTACGCCAACTTCGCCATCAGTGAGCCGCCCCTAAAGCTCGTGCTCATCCAGGTGCCCGATGCTGATCGCGGTGCAGGACCTCAAGGAGCGCTGAATCACCTCGGCGTCGAGGTCTTCAGCGGCGAGGAGGTGGCAGCGGCCACCGACCGGTTCCGCTCCGCTGGTCTGGCCACCTTCGATGAAGCCGACACGACGTGCTGCTACGCGCTGCAGGACAAGGTGTGGGTGCATGACCCTGCGGGCACGCCGTGGGAGGTCTATGTGATCAAGGACGACGACCCGCAGGATGCCCGCCCCGCGACCGCGGCACTGCCGGTGTTGGAGACGGGGGCCGGAGCCTGCTGCGTCGATCGCTAGTGGGCCACGACCTATCCGACCGCTGGTGCCCCCTGTCGCAGGATAGGGCCTCATGCCGAACGTCCCCTGAATCGCCAAGTCGTCCACGACGAACGGTCGATCGTTCAGGTGGGCAGTCGTCGAGTGCTCTCGGCCGGGACCACACGGTGGTGGGAGGGCTGAAGGATGATGGTCGCAAGTGAGCACGCCGAGTGGAGGCATGGGTGACGGAGCAGCAGGAGTACCAGGTCGTGCAGGCCCACGGCGACGTGGAACTGCGCGAGTACGCGCCCTGCGTCGTCGCGGATGTCGTCGTGTCGGGCTCGGCCGAGGAGGCTGCCAGCGCAGCATTCCGGCCGCTCTTCGAGTACATCTCCGGAGCCAACGGCGGGGCCGAGTCTTTGGCGATGACCGCGCCAGTGATCCAGCAGCCTGCGAGTGAGCGACTGGCGATGACCGCACCGGTGATCCAGGAGGCTGTGGGCCCCGGCGAATGGACGGTCTCCTTCGTGCTTCCGGCCGGGCGTTCCCTGTCGGAGTACCCGCCTCCGGTCAATCCGCGCGTATCGCTGCGGGCGGTGCCGGGGGAGACGGCGGCCGCGCTTCGCTGGTCGGGGCGGTGGACGTCCGCGAACATCGCGCGCCGCACCGAGGAACTTCGTCAGACGATGGCCGACTCCGGGTGGCAGGAATCCGGCGCGCCTCGGTGGGCTCGATTCGACCCGCCGTGGAAGCCCCCGTTCGCACGACGCAATGAGATCGTCATCCCCGTACGTGGTCCTGTCGAGGGCTCGCGGGCCTAGGCCCCGACGTCGGCGGGCGTCCCACCCGTGATGCGCACCAGCTCGTCGAACGACGTCGGGAAGACGTAGTGCGGGTGGCCCCCGGCCGCCCACACCTCGTCGAACGGCGCGAGGTCAGTGTCGACGATCGTCCTTAGGGGAGCGGGGTGCCCGATCGGTGCCACGCCGCCGGTATCTTCTGCAACCCGCGGAGAGCGGGGGATCTCGTGCGGACCGAAGCCTACGTCACCTATGCGCCAGGGAAGGGGCAAACAAGTTCGAGCGGGCACATCATCATCTGTCGCTCTGCGTCTGCACTTTCGAGCATCAGGATGACTGCCGCAAGGCGGAACTAGAGCGGAACCTCGGCGACGAGGGTGCCTACGCGCGGTACCAGCGCATCGGCTTCGCGGCCGCGTCACGCTTCAACATCCCCTTGGCTTCGAGATCGAGTTGCACCGTCTTCTGCCACCATCCGACCTTTGCACCTCCGGGCCACAGGTCGCTGGGCAGGATCGGGGTGACCTTCTCGATCATCTCGGCTGCTGTAAGGCCGGGAGCCGCCTTGGGCGTGACCTTGATGATGGCCTTCTTCATGGCTTCATACTTTTCGGCGTCGACCTGCGCCGTGTGCCCAGGGACATTGACGTTTTCCACGGTGATCTTCCCCATCTCGCCTCCTCCGTAGGGCCGACAAGTAAAGTACGTGGTAGACCTTTTAACACGCAAGATCGACATGTGGTGGATGTGGCCGTGCAGGTGTGGCCATCCCGGGATGGTTATGCGCCCACCTCGGCGGCCTCACCTGCAGTGATGCGCAGCAGATCGTCGTAGCTCGTCGGGAAGACTCAGTGCGGGTGACCGCCGGCGGCCCAGACGACGTCGTACTGCGCAAGGCTGATATCAACGATGGTGCGCAGTGGTTCGGGGTGGCCTACGGAAGCGACGCCGTCTGTGGTTTCTGCAACTGGCCGTCTAGAGCTCGATGTCCAGTCTCTTGGCGATCTTGCGGCACCTGCTGGAGACCGATGCTGCTCCCCTCAGATTCAACTTTCGGAGCCGTGGCACGAAGTCAGACTCAAGTGAGCCATCGACTTCTACGAACTGGGCTGCTGCTTCAAGTCCGTAGTAGGCAACTATCTTGCTCTTGTCTGTTTCCGACCACTCCATGACGGCGCTGTAAGCCTTACGGCGCTCCGTGCGCGTGAGGTTCATGTGGATGAGCAGTTGAGGGATATGCCAGCGGACCTCCTGCTGGACGTAGCGTGGTAGGTCACGCAGCACCTTCTTCTTGTACCCCCAAGTGGATTCAGGATCTGCCTCGGCAACCTTCATGGCGACATAGCTTGACCTCATGGCAACCACAGGGTCATCGTCAAGGAACAGGTCGTAGATCTCGTCCAGAATCTCGGGGGACCGAGCCACCTGCTTGATGACAGCGGGTGCTTGACCGACTGATGTGCGCGTGCCACCGCTTAGGTGGTCGCGGAGGGCCTTTGCCATGAATCGAGATTATCGGTGGATTCGTCTACTGCTCAATCACGCTCCAACTTCCGCGGCTTCGCCACCGGTGATGCGCAGGAGTTCGTCGTAACTCGTGGGGAAGACGTAGTGCGGGTGGCCGCCCGCGGCCCAGACGACGTCGTACTGGGCCAGGGCCACGTCGACGATGGTGCGCAGTGGCTCGGGGTGTCCGACGGGGGCGACGCCGCCTCTGGTTTCTGCAACCGATGAGTGTGCATTTGGCTCCGTACCGACGGCATCCTGCGCTAAAATAGTAAATATGCTTACTACATCTCGGAGGAATGGCATGGAGTGGACGACTGAGGCAAGCGCCCAGACGAGCGCGACGCCCGAACGGGTATGGGCGCTCTGGAGCGATGTCGAGGGATGGTCACGGTGGGATCCCGATGTCGTGCAGTCCTCACTTGACGGGGCGTTCTCGCTGGGGTCCAGCGGCTTGATTAGGCCCAAAGGCGGGCCGAACCTCCGCTTCACCCTCGTCGAAGTGACGATCAACCACTCGTTCACCGACCGTTGCCGGCTTCCCCTTGCGACTATCGACTTCATCCACGAACTCACGCCCACGTCCAGCGGAACCATGATCACGCACCGAGTGGTCATGAGTGGCCCACTTGCCTTTGTCTTTCGCCGACTGATCGGCTCGGGTATCGAGCGGGGACTCCCCACTGCCGTGCGGTCGCTCGCCGAGTGTGCACAAGGCAGTGCTGCGCCGTGACGCCCTCCTTCGACACGCGGCACGCAGCCGCTGAACTCAGTCCAGGATTCCTGCTGTGGAAGGTGTCGAACCTCCACAGGGCCATGCAGCGACAAGCACTTGCGGCGCTCAACTTGACGCCCACAGAGTTCTCTGTGCTCGCGTGCTACGGCGATCTCGAGCGGCGAGGGCGGGTGACTCAGTCCGATGTGTGCGCCCACGCGTCGCTCGACAAGATGGTCGTATCCGCAGCCACCCGCAATCTCATTGCCAAAGGCTTCCTCGAGAGATCCTTCGATGCAGCGGATCGACGCGCTGCAGTCATCGCGCTGACCCGAGCAGGAAGAACCGCCTGCAATCGCGCCCTGCGCATCATCGAACCTCTGGACGAAGCCTTCTTTGCCGCATCCGGAGATGGCGAAACGTTCTCACGCCAGCTGCGCGACATTCTCACGGCGGCCAAGGAGTGATCAGCGCCCGGTGCCAAAAGAAGTCCGCTGGCCGCTATGCGCCGACCTCGGCGGCCTCGCCCGCGGTGATGCGCAGGAGTTCGTCGTAGCTCGTGGGGAAGACGTAGTGCGGGTGGCCGCCCGCGGCCCAGACGACGTCGTACTGGGCCAGGGCCACGTCGACGATGGTGCGCAGTGGCTCGGGGTGTCCGACGGG
>NBNH01000311.1 GCA_004379115.1 Actinomycetales bacterium mxb001 | reverse complement strand
GTCGGTGGACTTCGACGTTGCCCTGCTCGATCTCGCTCTCGGGGAAGATGACATGTCGGGCATGGAGTTGGGCAAAGCCCTGCGCGCGCAGCGGCCGACGATCGGCGTCGTCATCTTGTCGCAGCACCAGGTGCCGGCTTTCCTCACCCGCTTCGATGATGAGCAGAGGCACGGCTGGTCTTTCATCCTTAAGCGAGCGGACCTCCACCCCAACTACCTCAGTGATGTCTTGCACTCGACGGCCCGGGGCCTCAATGTCGTCGACCCGGCAATGGTGAAGCGGCAGATGGGGGAGCAGGCGCCGGCGGTGTCGATGCTGACGCCCCGGCAGCGCGACATCATGGCGCTCGCATCCGACGGACTCGACGCGCCGACTATCGCGAAGCGCCTGGATCTCACCCCAGGTGTCGTGCGCCAGGAGCTTTCGCGCACGTATCAGGTGCTCGTGCCCGATCCCCCTGAAGGGGCGGATCTGCGCACTCTGGCGGTGCTGAGGTATCTGCGTGAGACGCGCGACTACGGCCAGAGCGGTTAGGGGAGGTGGTCGTGGAATCCGGGGAGGGCACTGCACGGCGGGTCGGAAGCGGCGTTGTTCGCTTCGTCCTGGGTCCTTGGCCCCTCTTCCCCGTTGTTGTTGCGACCATCACCTTCTTCTTCCTGCTCTTCCAGAACCTGCAGGTCTCCGTGATGGGTCGCTACAACAGTTGCCGGTTCGTCTGCGTCGAATTGCCTGAGCGATTCACCCCCGCCATTGCGGGCGCGTACGGTGATGCCGGACTCGAGCCCTTCGATCCTGTACTCGTGGTGGGCAACTCCCTCATCACGAGCCTGGCCATCGGCCTGGTCCTCTGGCTCTTTGCGAGGGTCCTGCGGACGGACTCCGAGGGGTCCCCGTCCAGAGGCCTCTATCTGCTCGCCCTCGGCGTCGCTGCAGTCGTGGGTGGGCTGTGTCGGCTCCTCGTGCTGTCTCCCGTGCTCGTGGCATCACCATCCCTCGCTGCAGCGGGGATCGTGCCCAATGCTGTTCGGACGTTCATCGCGATCACCATCGTCCAGTCAATTGCGGGGCTTCTCACGCGCCGCTATGCGGAGCAGACCGCCGTGGCGACGGGAGCTCTTGAGACGGTGATCCAGCAGCAACGCCTCGTGGTTGAGGCGGATGAGCGCGCGCGGCGCAGTGTGGCTGAGTTTCTACACGACCGAGTGCAGGCCGACCTCCTCGTGGTGGCCATGGAGCTTCGAAGCGCTAGCGCTGACGCCGATCCCTCGCTCTCCGCGCGTATCGACGGTGCGGTTGCGGAACTTGAGCGCATCCGCTCGAGTGAGGTGCGCTCGGCCAGTCGGCGCTTGAGCCCCGCCTTTGGGTCCGTGGGCTTGGACACAGCGCTGCAGGATCTGGCTGATTCGTGGGAGTCGGCGTTGCGTGTCCGCGTGACCTTGGACCCGCCCTCCCAGAACCTGCTGCTCCAGGGTGATGCGCCTCGGGATCTGCTCATCGCTGTCTATCGCGTGGCGGAGCAGGCCATCCTCAACGCGGCAGCCCACGGTCGAGCCTCGCGGGTCGATGTTGCGCTCACGATGCCGGCCCGGGGCACGCTTCTCTTGTCGGTGGCCGATGATGGCCGAGGCCTGCCTCAAGGGGACATCGTCCGAGGTGCGGGCTCGGCAATCGTCGACGCTTGGTGTGCTGTTGCCCATGGCCACTGGCGCTGGGTGCCCAGCGCGCGAGGTGTGCGTCTTGAGGCGACCTTCGTCGTTTAGTTCCGAGACAGTTGTCTTCGGGTCGATCACACGTGTGTCCCGAGGGCCCACACCTGTCGCCGAAGCCTGACGTGGCCACGTCCCGTCCCTAGCGTCGAATCGAAGCCCATCGCAGGGCGAGTTCCATCCCTTCCGGAGGTCCCATGAAGTCATCACGTCCCTTGTGGGTGGGCCTGGCAGCGTGCTCGTCAGCAGCCATGCTCACTCTCGCCGTCGCTGCTCCGTCCGCGAGTGCGCGCCCGGTCCAGCTACAGCCGCGCACCGAGTGCCCGACGATTCCCTGGAAGCCCCTCGAGGTCGCCCACGAGGTGATCGACATCGGCCCGATCCAGGAGGATCCGAAGAACGCCGTCAACACCTACAAGTCGGGTGGCGACAACGAGATCTCCGACGATGCGTGGACTGACTACGTGCCGCCGGACCCCTGGGTCAAGAACTCCACGCGCAATCTCCAGTTCCAGGAGTCGCAGTTCATCTCGTCGCCGGGCGCAGAGATCTGCGAGACCGTTTATGAGACGACGTCGGATGGCTACACGTGGGGATCGATGTCCTCTGCCATCAATGCCATGTGGCCCTATGACAACCGCAAGGAGTATCCGGCACCATCGAATCTCGGCCCGTACTTCGCGGGCAACTTCACGCTGACCCCGCTGGGTACCGACGTCAAGCTGACGGCGAACTACAAGGCGCAGAACATGAAGTTCTGGGTGACGGAGACTGGCGAGCCCGATGGCGAGAAGATTCTGCGCTTCTACGTGATCGACCAGTTCGGCAACAAGTACATCGCGCATGCCACCAGTGCGGATTCGCCCGAGGCTCTTGAGGAGGCATTCGACGCGGTCACTCTGCCTGAGGGCTGGAAGAAGGAGAAGAAGTTCCTCAAGGAGGACTTCACCATCCGCCCAGCTGAGGGCTCGGACGGCTCCTTCTACTACCTTGTGCTGCGCGATGCCGCCGACATTGGCTACCACCAGATCACCTGGAGCCAGAAGGGGCAGCTTGCACAGCGGGTGCCCGACTTCCCGATCTGGGGCGGCCAGAAGGCGGATGTCCTCTACGGCTACTCCGGCAAGGCGAAGTCAGAGCGCAACATCATTCACGGCGGCGCTGGCAACGATCGCCTCATTCCCGGGTCGCTGTCCTATGACCTGTGGGGCGATGCCGGCAAGGATGTCGTCGAACTGCCGAAGGCTGCAAAGGATCTGAAGGTCATCGACTCCTCGGGCGATGGAACCATGGTGGAGGTGTCGGTGAAGATCGGCAAGAAGACCTCGACCTACACCCTCAACTACGTGGAGACTCTGAAGGTCGGCAAGAAGACCTACAAGACAACGGACCTGTAGGGCCACGTGCTCCGGGGAGGGGCCTTCGATCGCACGCGGTCGGGGGCCCCTCTCTAGCGTCCAACACCCGGCAGCTTCACCTCGGGCAGGTCGGGCAGTCTGCGAATCATGCGTCCCGCGATGGAGGCGATCTGCATGCCGATAGTGATGGCGATGATCGATGCACCTGCCGTCAGCAGCACGCCGGAGTAGCCGGAGCCGGTGATGTCGGCGATGGACGCAAGTCCCGACTGCTGAGCCTGTCCGGGCACCGCGGACGCGTCCGATGCCTCAGCCCCGGTGATCACCTCGGTGATGCCGACCAGGCCGAGTGATCCCGGAACCAGCAACCAGAAGACAGGCGTGAAGAGCACGAAGGCGGGCGGACCATTGCGTACGCGATCCTGGATCAGAAGGGCAAGGAACAGCGAGATGGCTGCTGCCACCCCGGCGGCGAGCACGGCATCGAGGCGCCAGGCGACGAGCTGCTGCACGCTGAAGGCGATCAGCAACAGGAGTACGACGTAGCGAATGGCACCGCGGGGCTCGTTGAAGGCGAGCGCCTGCCCTCCGGCGTAGACCACGGCCCCGATCCACGCCACCCACAGGGGCAGTTGCTCCACCGTGACGTCGGAGATGTCGTATGGCGATACGCGTGCCATCAGCGTGCCGATGAGGATGCCGAAAGTCAGGACAAGGATCTGCACGATCGCGGCGACGAGCCGCGACGAGCCTGAGATGAGGTGACCACTCGCGAGTTCCTGGGTCGCCCGCGTGAGGGCAGCGCCCGGGATGAGGGCGATGAGGGGAGCGACCACGACGCGTAGCGGCTGGACCTCGGAGTCGATAAGTGATGCAAAACCGAAGACCGTGAAGGCGCTCACGATGGCTGCGAAGAGCGGCACCAGCGGCAGAAGATTGGGTCGGTTGCGAGTCAGGACGAGCAGCCAGCCCACGAAGAGTCCGAGGATGGCCGCCATGGCAATGCCCCAGAGGCTCACACGGAAGATGAGAGCGAACCCTGCTGAGGCGAGCGCATACCCGAGCACTGACGCCCACAGAGGGAAACGCGGTGGCTTCGCCGGCAGTTCATCGAGGATGCGCGTGCCTTCGCGCGGGCTGATCTCGCCCTGGCGTGCCTGGGCTGCCACCTCATGGACCGCCGCTGCCTGGTCGAGTCGGAGCGTGTGGCCGACTCCCTCGGAGACGACGCGGGCACGGCCGATGAGCGGATCGTCGACGAGGACGATGCCCGGGAGGACGGCAATGTTGAGATCGGGGCGCCCGTACGCGCGGGCCACGGAGTTGAGCGTCGTCGTCACGTCGTCGACGGCGTAGCCAGCGGCGAGCTGGGAGCGGCCTAGCGCGAGCAGGAAGTCCTCGAGTGAATGCGCCTCCGCATAGGCCTCGGGCGACAGTGGCGATGGCCCGGGCAGTGGAAGCATGCTGTGGTCGCGCGCAGGCTCGCCGCCGGGCACGGAGGCGTCCGGCTCTTGGGCGGGCTGCTCGTCGGACACGGCTCTAGCCTGCCAGCCGATAGGTTGGCCTCGTGGCCGAAGCCCCGTTCCGACGCGATCCGACGTACCGGCCGATCATCACCGTTGCCAAGGGAGTCTTTGGAACCCTCGGGATCCGATTCGACATCGTCGGGGAGGCGAACATCCCTCTCGAGGGGGGTGCC
>NBNH01000310.1 GCA_004379115.1 Actinomycetales bacterium mxb001 | reverse complement strand
CGGAGGACCTGTGTGTGCTGGCCGCGCTCGACCTTCGCATTCCGGTGCAGTGGGAGTGGACGCGCGAGGAGGAGTTCATCGGTGGCACGTCGCGCCACCCGATGATTATCGAAGTTGCTCTCGGGGCCACGCGTGATGGCGATCTCACAGCCATGGCCATTGATGTCACCTCCAATACCGGCGCCTACGGCAATCACGGAGGCGAGACGCTGGGTGCGAGCTCGGCCGCCCTCGCGTGGTATCGCTGCCGCAACAAGCGCTATAGCGGCAGGGCCGTCTACACCAACACCGTGCCCGCGGGCGCCATTCGCGGCTATGGCGCCGCCCAGCCGACCTTCGCGATGGAGTCGGCCATCGACGAGCTCGCCGGCATCCTCGGCATGTCGCCGCTGGAGTTCCGTCGCCGCAACGCTGTGCAGCCAGGGGACAACCTCGCCGTGGGCGGTGCGCCCATGGACGAGTGCCTGGGCAGTTACGGTCTCGACCAGTGCCTCGACATGGTGCAGAGCGCGATCGAGTCGGGGCCATCGCTTCCGGCACCCGAGGGACCGGAGTGGTCCACGGGTGTCGGCTACGCCATGTCGATGTACGACACATCTCCCCCTACGGAGCACCGATCGGAGGCGAGCGTCGAGGTCATGCCCGACGGCACCTACCTCGTGCGCGTCGGAACGTGCGAGTTCGGCAATGGCACCACGACGAGCCACGTGCAATTCGCGGCCGCCGCGCTAGGAACATCGATGGACCGCGTGGCGATCCGCTACGGCGACACGGCGGAGTCCGGATGGGACACGGGTGCCTTTGCCCAGACCGGCCTCTTCGTCGCGGGACGCGCGGTCACCTACGCGGCTCAGGGGCTGCGCCAGCGCCTAGTCGAATACGCCGAGCGGGTCTTCGGCGAGGGGTCTTCCGTCGAGTTGCTGACCGACTCCGTGGTTGCCGACGGGCGACAGATCTCGCTGGCCGAACTCCGCGAACGTGCCGATGCTGACGGTGTGGCCCTGAGCCAGGCGCGCAAGGCCTATGGATCGCCGGTCAGCGTGGGCTTCAACGTCACCGGGGTGCGCGCGGCGGTCAACAGCATCACCGGTGAAATACGCCTGCTTCAGGTCGCGCACGGGATCGATGCCGGAACCGTCATCAACCCGCAGCAATTGCGCGGTCAGGTCGAGGGCGGCGTCACCATGGGAATCGGCTTCGCGATGACCGAGTGGTGGCAGATGGACGACGAGGGCACCGTGCTCAATCCGGGTATTCGCATGTACCGGATGCCCAACTTCGCCGATGTCCCTCCGATCCAGGTGTATTTCGCCGACGACGAGGACACGGTGGGGCCCTTCGGCGCCAAGGGGTGCGCGGAGTCGCCCATCGACCCCGTGGCCCCAGCGATCGCCAACGCTGTGGCCGACGCCACCGGCGTACGCCTTCGCCACCTCCCGCTGGTGCCTCCGCTTATCTTCGAGGAGTTGTACGAGGCCTACCTGCAGCGGACCGCTAGCGTCTGACCTCACCGAGTTGGATGAGCGGGGGAGCCCGACGTGGATAGTGAGGTCCCTGACTTCATGCGGCGGGTCACCTCCGATGAGTCCTCGGCGAGCGACCGAGCGGTCGCCGAGGAGGCGGTGCTCGCCCTCAATGCATCGATGATGCAGATCTACGAGCGAACTCTGGAGAAGTTCAAGGCAAGCATCCGCGCCGAGGTGCCCATCATCCTGGCGCTCTTCAACGGCCAGGGCGGCCGAATGATGCTCTATCGCCCCGGCAAGGAGCCGGAGATCGCGCCGCCGGTGCCCCTCGTCTACCAACTGGCCAAGTCGGTGGCCCACAGCAGCGTGGCCATCTACGAGATTGTCGCGCCCTACCTCGGCAACGCCTACGACAACAGCCTGTGGCGCGCGCCCATGGAGGCCTACCGCACACAGCACCACACGGCCCTCGCCGCGCTGGATTCGCTGGACATCGCCGACGACGACCGGTTGATCTTCCGCAGCATCCTCGACATCAACCTGGCATTCATGGACCAGGCCCTGGCCCAGGGGGGCTACGACTACCCCGATCTCGAGGCGTTCGCGCGCTCAGCCGCACCGTGGTCCGTCAAGGCCATTGGCGTGGCATCGGCCGCTCAGGTCGGCCACTGGATGGCCATCGTCGAGGGCTGGCAGCGCGATCTCGGCGATGGGTGGGGTCAGACGTACGCCGCCAGCAACACCCTCTACGTGACGCGGCAGAACAACGTGCTCTTCAGCGTGCTTGTTCAGTTCATGGGTGCCGAGGCCATGGGCGACCGACTGATCCTGCTGGAGACACCCGAATTCGAGACCGCTCCCGAGACGATGCTCCATATCCTCGGCCGGGTCATCGCCGATCGCTCATTGGGGATGACCTTCTTCCGGGACTACTTCATGGCCGACTACGAGATCGTGGGCGACGGCGCACGGGCAGCCATCGAGCGCGAGATGGCCGCACGTGGCCGCGAGGCCGTGCTCCCCACCCTCGCTCCCTTCCACTCGAACGAGTGGCCGTGGAAGACCGATCCCGCCAAGGGCACAGGTCCGGCGCGATTGGAGGATGCGGCGTTCAGTCAGAGTGACCCGGGCTGAGTGAGCGAGGTATCAGCCTTTCGATTGCTGCTGAAGCAGATCGCGAATCTCTTCGAGCAACTTGACGTCAGCGGGTCGGGTGTCCACCCCGCCCTGGCCCGTCATGGCGCGGTACTTGTTCATGGGTGCGACGAAGAGGAAGTACAGGGCGGCCAGCGTCACGAAGAAGGTGATGACCGCGCCGATGAGCAGCGCGAAGTTGATTTCGTAGCCGGGCGAGAGAGTGATCGTGCCCCCGATGCCGTCTGCTCCTCCGAGGAAATGAAGGATCCAACCGACGACGGGTTCGATGAGCGCCTTGGTGACGGCAGCGACCAGCGCGGCGAGGGCCGTGCCGACAGCGACTGCGACGGCGAGGTCGATGACATTGCCGCGGAAGACGAATTCCTTGAACCCCTTGATCATTGCCTCTCCTATCCCTGCGGGTGACGTCAGCGCAGGATCGCTGCGAGGTCGCCAGTGGTGCCGGCTGCTGCGAGCCGGATCGCCGTGGTGCGATCTGCGGCGACGAGCACGAGGCTACCGCTCTCTCCCTGGCCGGAGTCGCCGAAGGACGGGGTCGTCGATCGTCGGGGCACGGTGATGACGCGCACTCCGTCGGCGATGATCTCGGCGCCACCCCGGGCGTCGCGAACGATGTCGATGAGCATGCCGGGCGCCAGCAGTGCGGCAACACCGGCGTCATCCAGTCGAAGCGGGACGGCGTAGGTCCCCCGTTCGTGCGACACCGCCGCAGCAGCGAGACGCGTGCGTGTCAGCACCTCGCCCGCCGCCAGCGGTGCACTCAGCGTGAGCCCCTCGGCTTCGCCAGGGTCGCCCATCGCCCCTGGGGCGAGGTAGTCGGCGGGGATCTGGATGACGGTGAGGTCGCCCGACTGCAAGCGTGTGCCAGACGGTAGATCGCGCACGGCGACTATGGCCGAGACGGTGGGCGGAGGCGCGGGCCGCACCACCGACAGCGCGGCGAGTACGCCGATGAAGGCAAGGAGCGCGGCAAGCGGACGGCGAAAGCGTCGCCACAGCGCGGTCAGACGACGTCGAAGGATGCGTGCGTCCATGGTGGAGTGACGCTAGCCGCGTTGGCGTGTGCCTGCGGACGGCTGTCCACAGGTCAGGCGGCGCTGGTTCCGCTCGGCGACGGCGTCGATGAGCCCGTGGATGACGTGGACGTCGTGGACGACCCGGTCGACTCGGACTTGGCGGACTTCGATCCGGAGTCGGAGGCCGACGTCGATTCCTTCTTGTCGGACGAACTCGAGTCGGGCTTACCGCGTGAGTCGGTGCGGTAGAAGCCCGAGCCCTTGAAGACCACGCCCACATTGCCGAAGACCTTGCGCAGCGCACCGCCACACTCAGGGCAGATGGTCAAGGGGTCGTCGCTGAACGACTGGACGGCCTCGAGGTCATGGCCGCAGTCGGTGCAGGCGTACTCATACGTCGGCACGATTCCTCCCGAAGTGGACGCCCAACTTTAGCACTCCGAGGGTTGGAGTGCTAACCAGCGCTGTGGATGCGCCACGCGGCCGGTGGCCGGCTCGCCGCTAGGGTCGTCGCATGGCCATCGTCGCCCAGTCCCTGGGCAAAACCTTCGGATCCGTTCGCGCGGTCGACGACCTCTCCTTCGAAGTACCCGACGGTGTCGTCACGGGCTTCCTTGGACCCAACGGCGCCGGCAAGTCCACCACCATGCGCCTGATGCTCGGCCTCGACCGCGGCGCGGGCAGCACGCTCTTCGATGGCAAGCCG
>NBNH01000309.1 GCA_004379115.1 Actinomycetales bacterium mxb001 | reverse complement strand
GTGTCCGCACTGGCCAAACACATGAAGCTGGGCGTCGGGTATCAGTTCGAGTAGCCGCAGTGAAGTGGCGGGCGGGATGACCCGGTCCTCCCGGCCATGGAAAATGAGGGTCGGCGCCGAGATGCCGGCGATGGCCATGTCGGGGTGCGTCAGGGCATCGAGCGCGCGCTGGCGCGGCGCGGGAAACATGGCCGCGAAGGCCTCCTGGACCCCTGGACGAATGGACGCGCGGTATCGCAACTCAGCGAGGTCATCGATCTGCGGGTTGGGCGTGTAGGTGAAGATCTCCAGCAGCGCGCGCATGGCCTCCACACTGGGTTCGTATCCCCACACCGCGTCGAGACCGGGAGTGATCTCGAAGGCGACCCCGACCGAGCCCATGAGGCCGAGTCGGCGCACACGATCGGGATGCTCGATGGCCAGTGCAAGGGCGAGGCTGCCGCCGAATGAGTTGCCCACGACGTGCGCGCGGTCGATGCCCGCAGCATCGAGGACGCCGAGTACGTGATCTGTCCAGTCAGGCAGGTTGTAGCGAGCAGGATCGTGCTGGGTGTAGCCGAACCCCACGATGTCCGGGGCGATGACGCGGAAATGTTCGCTGAGTGCGGGAATCGTCAGGCGCCAATTGGCGTAGGCACTCACACCCGGTCCCGATCCGTGGATCAGCAGGACCGTGCCCCCACCGGGATCGACGTGCGTGTCATGCACATTCGTGGCGATGCCGCGAGCCTCGATGGTGATGCCGATCTCAGGGCTATCGGTCACGAACGCTCCTTGCTGCTCAGGGTCGACTTCGAGAGTTTGCGCCCGTCATCGTCGAGGACGAGGTCGTGGTGAACGTACTCCGCGTCGATGACGTTGATGGCACCTAGGCCACGCGCCAGGAAGACCTGGGCGGCCGACGACGCGAGTAGGTCGGCGCCGCGGACGATGTGCGTCGTTCCCAGATCGCGATCCTCGACGACCGACACCCATTGGTAGGCCGGAAGATCATCGCGCCTCCAGAGCACGAAATCGCCCATCTCGGCGTCGAGAGCAACGGCATGTCCGGCGATGGCGATCGTCGTTCCCAAGGGCACGATCGCCCGCAACGCATTCTCGCCGGGCAACCACGCGAGTCCCGCGTCTCGGCACCCGCCCTGGCAGCCTCCGGTCGGAGCGGTGCGCTGCGCTGCGCGCGAGCATTCACACGCGTAGACAGCTAGGCCAGACGCGAGGAGTTCGGCGCGGTAGTACTCCGTCTTGGCGCGCTGCGAGTAGTGCTGCTCGAAGTCGTCGGCGTCGCGGGGACCGACGGTCCATGGCAGTCCGCGTTCGGCCAGCACCCGAAAGATGTCGTCGACGTACTCGCGCCGATAGCGGGAGGCGTCGGCATCATCGATGCGCAGAGCGATCGTGGCGCCGACCTTGCGGGCCACCTCGGCGGTCCTCTCCATGTTGGCGATATTGCCGGCGTGGAGGAAGCCGCTGGGGGTGGGCGCGTAGCGGGTCAGCGCCACGATCGTCCCGTCACGACATCAGGCTATCCGGCACCCGTCAGCAGCTTGATCGGATAGATCGCGAAGTAGACCACGAAGGCCGCGGACACGACCCACATCAACCAGTTCACCTCACGAGCCTTGCCGGTGAACACCTTGATGATGCAGTAAGCGACGAAACCGGCACCGATGCCATTGACGATCGAGTAGGTAAACGGCATCAGCACGATGGTGAGGAATGCCGGAATGCCAATCGACAGGTCGCTGAAGTCGATGTGCCGGATCTGCATCATCATGAGGGCACCCACGACGACCAGAGCGGGAGCCGCAGCCTCGTAGGGGATCACCGTGACGACCGGTGAGATCAGCATGGCCACAAGGAACAGGGCTCCGGTCACGAGAGAGGCGATGCCGGTGCGCGCGCCGTCCCCGATACCTGACGCTGACTCGATGTACGACGTGTTGGTCGACACCGATGCCGCACCACCGGCAGCCGCTGCGACCGAGTCGACGACCAGGATGCTCTGCAGATGCGGCACATCGCCGTTCTTGTCGAGCAGATTCCCCTCGGTCGCGAGCCCGAACGCCGTGCCCATCGTGTCGAAGAAGTCGCTGAGCATGAGGGAGAAGATCGCAAGTAGGGCAGCCACCACGCCGATGATCTGGAATGAGCCGAAGAGGTTGAACTGTCCGAGCAGTCCGAGGTCGGGGGTTTGCACCCAACTGGTGGGTACCGCAGGAACGTTCAGTCCCCAGCCGGTCGGATTTGCCAGGGAACCGTCGGCGCCGGTCTTGGGACCGATCTTGAAGACGGTCTCGAGAACGATGGCGATGATGGTCGTGGCGAGAATGCCGATCAGAATGGCGCCACGCACCTTGCGCACGACGAGCACGATCGTGATGAGCAGACCCAGTACGAAGGTCAGCATCGGCCAGCCGCGTAACTCGCCGAACACTCCGAAGGTGACGAGCGGAACGCCGGTGCGCACGACCCCGGCATCGACGAGGCCGATCAGAGTGATGAACAGGCCGATGCCGACACCGATGGCGTACTTGAGGTACTCGGGGACCGCCTTGAAGACGGCGGCCCGGAATCCGGTGAGGACCAG
>NBNH01000308.1 GCA_004379115.1 Actinomycetales bacterium mxb001 | reverse complement strand
ATTAGCGCCCTCTAGAATCGATTTTAAGGTTGGTGTATTACTTCGAGGGTACGATTCATCGTTTTGGCCAGCGCGAGGCTCAGAGGTGGCTTAAAACAGCGCTGGTGAAATTTAGTTGAATCTAGCTATCCCTCTCAACCACCTTTTAACAGTGGCATTAAGCAAACATTCTATTAGCGCCCTCTAGAATCGATTTTAAGGTTGGTGTATTACTTCGCAGGTACGATTCATCGTTTTGACCAGCGCGAGGCTCAGAGGTGGCTTAAAACAACGCTGGTGAAATTTAGTTAAATTTGGCTATTAAGCAGAAGCGGCTACAAAGAAATTCTCAGGTAGCCGCTTTTGTTCAATATTTAGTTAGTTACGGAGAAGACCGGTTTTAGAGTATAGAAGAGACAGCTTGGTCTTCAGAAGAGGTATTGCGGTTAATAGCTGAATCTGTAGAGAATCCTGCAGGGTATCTCACCATCAACTTAGTCATATTTGCATTGCGTACATAGTCAAGAAATTCATCTAGAGACATATCAGGTTTTGACGCAGACATAGATTTAAGTAAAAGGGTATAGAACCAAGTAAGGTCACCGAGTTCAGAGATATTTTGGACAGTATTATCGTCGTTAGGTTTAATTATGTTTTCGAGAAGTTCATAGGCTTCATCAATCAAACCTAGAAGGGCGTGGATAGTATCGGAATGGGTATGGATATAAGAGGCATTATCTGAGAGAGAGGAGAGAGGGGAGTTAGGGGAGCATTTAAATTCCTCGCAATCTTTACCATAAAAAAGGGAGCGTTTTAGCTTAGAGGTCAAATCAGCGGTTTTAGAGAGGGTATATAGGTAAGAGCAGAAAGAGAGGAAAGAGACATTAGAGGCAAAGAGGTCATTAGAGACAGTGCGGGATACAACGCGGTTGTAATAGTCTTTAGTAGAAGTAAAGTTAGGCATAAGATAAAAGGTTAAGAAGAGAGATTTTAAGTTGAGCGGGGCTACCATTATTAGAGATAATAAAATCAGAGCAAGACTTAAAGTCTTGTAAACACTCGCTAGAGTGAGTATCAAACAATGGTAAGTTTCTATTAATAAAGATAACATTAAAACCTAAGTTTTTAGCCCACAGGGCTTCATTTTTAAATCTACCATCAGATATAACAAGTTTATGCGACAGCTTATCGTATATATCAAGATATAAAGAGTGGCACCAAATATCTTCTGAGATAAATCTAAAAACATCTGTACCTAGGATTTGCATTAAAGAGCGGGGGGATAAGTCTTTAAAGAAGATAGTAGATTTAATTCTAGCCAAGACAAAGTTAACTAAATCAACACGGCTAAAAGAATTAGGAAGAGAAGGAAAATAATCAGAAGAGTCATTAAGAAGACGTAAAGAGGGGTGTATAAAGGAGAGGGACCAAGAGACAGTATCAAAAGACCAGATAAAAGGGTGGCGGGGGGCTAAACTTAAGTCATTAATTTGTTCACGCCATATACGGTCTTCTTCAGTTAAGCCTAATAGTTTTTGATAATCAAAACCATAAAGTTCTGCTATAAGCTTTTTTAGTTTAGTAGCAAAACTAAACTCTGTATAACCTAACTCTACTAAAAAAGAAGCACAAAGACCTTTGCCGGAACCTTTATGGCCTCCAAGTAAGATTAAGTTGCCAATATTATTTAGCATGTATAGAATCAATAAAAGGTAATCGTTAAAAGTAGGACTTTAGTATATGCTGGAAGTTATCAACAAATACATTGAAGAAAAGCATCCTAATGCCTCTTATTCACATAAGGAAGCGTTTCGCAATTCAGTTACATATTTAGTAGAAGGTTACTCAAGTGGGAGTGGGCCGTCGTTAAGGGAGCATTTAGTTAGTTGGTCATTAATGGGGTTAGAAGGGTTAGTAGAGAAAACAGAAATAGTAGTAGAGGGAGAGAGAATAGTAGTGCCGTTAGTGTATAGAGATGGGAGATTACCAAAATCAGGGGAATGGGGGATAGAAAAGGCGTTATTGTTTGCGGACCCGTTATGTTTTGGGCCTATAGAAGATTACATTGAGGTCTTAAAGAAAATTGCGCAAATTGAGTATTGTTTTGACAATGACGCAGAAGACCTCAAAGAGTTAGCTAAATTAGGGTATATAATCTAAATTAGCTTACGGTACTTTTCAGGGATGCAGAGAGCATAACTAAACCCTTTATCAGTTGTGACAAAGTAAATAGCGGCTGGTTTAGTGTCGTCATAGTAGACATCATTTATAGAAATGGTTTCAGAGTATTCAACATCGTCTAAAGTGTTTATAACAGTAGTGGAACCTGTTTCTATAAGTTCGATGGTTTTATCGTTGTCTAGCCAAACGGTCATAGGTAACTCCTTATTGAAGAAAAAAATTGGTTAAAAGGTTGAAAGGTTGAAAGGTTAAAATACTTCCTCCACACAGGGTACTGAAGGGGGAAGTATTTCTTTAAAAGTCATTTGTTGGGTTGTAAGATAGTTTTCATTAGAGTCAAGCCATTTAAAAGAAAGAGCTAAAGAGATAGCTTCTTCTGGGGAGTAGTGCCAAACATAGACTTTTTTAGAGCTATGAACATGAAGTTGGATGTGTGGTTTAGGCTTAACTAGAAAGAGTTTTAGTTTATCATCCGAAGTAGGGGGGAGATTAAACAAGCGTTCTAGATTAATAATAGAAGGGGATACTGGTGCAACAGGCATATAGTCCTCGCTAGTTCATGTTGTTGTTTTTAAGGGAGGAGATAAACTCTAAAGTCTCATAATAGGATTTATGAGAGCTAAGTTTAAGTGTTAAAGCGACCCATAATCTTTCTTTGATGTAGCTAAAAGTAATTTTTCTTTCTGTTAAGCTATCCTTAAAGCAAAGTAGGAAAGTAGTTAAAGAGAAAGAAGGGGAATAGTTATCATCTACAAGAAAGAGTAAGAGATGAAAAGCGCCAGAGATGAAAGCGGCCCTAAAAGAGAGATATACCAATAGAGCTATAAAGAGGCAAAACGGAGTAAATAGTAAGAGAGGCATACTATTTAATATAGAGTAGAAGAGGTAAAAAAAGCTAGAAGAGGCACAAGTTTTTCCTTTTTTAAAGGTGATTATG
>NBNH01000307.1 GCA_004379115.1 Actinomycetales bacterium mxb001 | reverse complement strand
GGGTCGACCTCAGCCAAAGAAGGCCGCGGCCTCCTCGTAGCGCGCGAGGGGCACGGTCTTGAGAGTGCCGGTCGCGTCAGCCAGGGGAACGCGCACGATGTCGGTGCCGCGCAGGGCGACCATCTTGCCGGAGTCGCCGTCGCGCACGGCGTCGATGGCATTGAGCCCGAAGCGCGTGGCCAGCACGCGATCGAACGCCGTGGGCGTGCCACCGCGCTGAATGTGTCCCAGCACCGCGGCGCGCGATTCCTTGCCGGTGCGCTGCTCGACCGCCGAGGCCAGCCAGTCCCCGATGCCCGAGAGCTTGACGTGACCGAAGGCGTCGACCGTGGCGTCCTTGGTGATGAGGTCGCCATCCTTGGGCAGGGCGCCCTCCGCTACGCAGATGATGGGCGCGTACTGCTGCTGGAAGCGCTGCTCCACCCAGCCGCAGACCTGGTCGAGGTCGAACGGCACCTCGGGAATGAGGATGACGTTGGCGCCGCCGGCCATGCCCGAGTGCAGCGCGATCCAGCCGGCGTGGCGGCCCATGACCTCGATGACGAGCACGCGATGGTGCGACTCGGCCGTGGTGTGCAGGCGATCGATCGCATCGGTCGCGATCGTCACGGCCGTGTCGAAGCCGAAGGTGTAGTCGGTGGCGTTGAGATCGTTATCGATCGTCTTGGGCACACCCACGACGGGCAGGCCATGCTCGGCAAGCGTGGTCGCGACACCGAGCGTGTCTTCACCGCCGATGGCCACGAGCGCATCGACACCGAGATCGGCGAGGTTGCGCTCGATGCGCTCGACGCCGCCCTCGATCTTCACGGGGTTGGTGCGAGAGGAGCCCAGGATCGTGCCGCCGCGGGGCAGGATGCCGCGTACGGCGGAAATGTCGAGCGGCATCGTGATGCCCTCGAGCGGGCCCTTCCAGCCATCGCGGAATCCGACGAACTCATAGCCGTACTCCTTGGTGCCCTTGCGGACGACCGCTCGGATCACCGCATTGAGGCCGGGGCAATCGCCGCCGCCGGTGAGGACGCCTACGCGCATGGGGACTCCTGATGCCGGGGTATGTAAACGTGTGCAGAGCCTAGCCCACGAGGGGCCCGGGCTGGCTAGGGTCGGTCCATGGCCGTGCTCTCCCTCGACGCCGGGACCACCGGGGTCACCGCTCTCCTGGTGGACGACCAGGCGCGAGTCATCGCCCGCGGCTACCGCGAGTTCCCCCAGCACTTCCCGAGCGACGGCTGGGTCGAGCACGATCCCGGCGAGATCTGGGCGGCCACCCTGGAGGCCACGCGAGAAGCCCTGGCCGCGTCGCCGGAGCAACCCACCGCGATCGGCATCACCAACCAGCGCGAGACCGTGTGCTTCTGGGACCGCGAGACGCTCGGCTCCGCGCGGCGCGCGATCGTATGGCAGGACCGACGTACGGCGTCCATGTGCGAGGAGTGGACGTCGCAGGGCCATGAGCCGCGTGTCACGGAACTCACCGGACTTCGACTCGATCCCTACTTCTCGGGCACCAAGATCGCATGGGTCGCGCACAACGATCCGAGCACGTGGGCACAGGTTACTGCCGGACGAGTAGCGATCGGCACCGTCGACTCCTACCTCATCGCGCGCATGTCTCGCGGCCTGCATCACGTCACCGATCCGACCAACGCGTCGCGCACGCTTCTCTTCGACATCCACACGGGGCAGTGGAGCCCCGAGCTCGCCGCGCTCTTCGGGGTACCCATCGATGCGCTCCCGGAGGTGGTGCCGTCCTACGGCGAGGTGGCCCGCACCGATCCGGCGGCGTTCCTCGGCCTGGACCTGCCCATCGCCGGGATCGCCGGCGACCAGCAGGCCGCCCTCGTGGGACAGGCTGGCTTCGCCGCCGGGGATGCCAAGTGCACCTATGGCACGGGGTCGTTCCTGCTGGTCAACACGGGCGAGCGCGCGGTGCCGTCGTCGAGCGGCCTGCTCACCACGGTGGCCCTCGGCCGACCCGACGGCACGCTGACCTACGCGCTCGAAGGCGCGGTCTTCGTCACCGGTGCCGCGGTGCAGTGGCTGCGCGATGGCCTCGGCATCATCGCGAGCGCCAGTGAGACGCAGGCGCTTGCCGAGTCGGTGCCCGACAGCGGCGGCGTCGTCTTCGTTCCCGCGCTCACCGGGCTTGGTGCACCCGATTGGGATCCCTATGCCCGCGGCACGATCATCGGCATCACGCGCGGCACGACGCGCGCACACATCGTGCGCGCGACACTGGAGGCCATCGCCTTCGAGGTGCGTGATGTCGTCGACCTCATGGCATCGGAGGGTGGCGTGCAGTTGCCGCGACTCGCCGTCGACGGCGGTGCGGCGGCTAACGACCTGCTGTGCCAACTGCAGGCCGACCAGGTGCGCGTGCCGGTCGATCGCTCTGCCGAGCTGCAGACCACGGGTCTCGGGGCGGCGTTCCTTGCCGGGCTCGGCACCGGCGTGTGGTCACCGGAGGAGATCGTGCGGACCCGGCGTACCGACCGGGTCTTCACGCCGCAGTCCGACGGCGAGGCCGCGCATCGGCGCTGGCGCCGGGCGGTCGAACGGTCCAAAGGCTGGCTCGAGGAGTAGGCCTATTGCAGATTGTTGACAATCTGTACGGGTCCCCCTAGCCTCCCGTCAACGGGCCCGCTGGGCCCCCTGAGGGAGGCTTCCATGGGACTGGCCGTTGTCACCGGTGCCGGCAGCGGCATGGGGCACGCCACCGCCCTCTGCTACCTCGCGCACGGCTGGTCGGTGATCGGCATCGACGTTGCTCCCGACATGGGCCATGACCATCCCGACTTCACCGCGGCCGTCGTCGACGTGCGCGACCGCGCTGCAGTCGAGGCAGCGATCGCAGGTACCGCAGGCGACCGCTCGATCGACGCACTGGCCAATGTCGCCGGTGTCTACCCGCCCACCACGCTCGACACCTACACCGATGAGCTCTACCGCCGCATCTTCGACATCAATGTCCTCGGCGTCCTCAACGTCACGGCTGCATGCGTGCCGCGCATGCCTGCTGGCTCGGCGATCGTGAACTTCTCCTCTGTCGATGCCTTCACCGTCTCGCGCGGGCAACTGCTCTACGGCGCATCCAAGGCCGCGGTCGTCATGCTGACAAAGGAACTCGCCCTCGAGCTCGCACCCAAAGGCATCCGTGTCAACGGCATCGCCCCAGGATGGGTCGATACCCCCGGCAACGCCGCGACCGGCCGCATGGCGGAGGCTGCCGCATCGATCCCCCTGGGCCGCGTCGCACAGCCGGAGGAGATCGCCGAGTGGGTGTGGACCCTCACCGGCTCCGGCATCGCGGGCTTCATGGACGGCGAGACCGTCGTGCTCTCCGGCGCGGACGTGATGCGATGAGCTTCGAACCGCTCCACGGCCTCTCGACCCCGGAGCTCGTGGCCCAGCGGATCCGCGAGGCCCTGCTCGATGGCACCCTGCGCCCGGGTGACCGCCTCATCGAGGCCGACATCGCGGCAGAGCTCGGCGTCTCGCGCGGCCCCGTGCGCGAGGGCATTCGCCTGCTCGGGGCCGAGGGGCTCGTCGTGCTGCGACGCAACCGCGGGGCGGTCATCACGTCGCCGACGTTCGAGGATGTGCTCGAGGTCTACATCCTGCGACTCAGCCTGGGCCTGCTCGCCCTCAATCACGCGATGCAGTTGGACGTCGCCAGCGCGCCTGAGTTCGCCGACGTCGAACTGCTGCTCGCCCGACTGCGCGATCCCGAGGTCCAAGAGGATCCGCTCCTCATGATGGAGGCCGACCTGCACTTCCAGTCGGCACTGTTCGACCTGTGTGGGCTCTCGCGCATCACCGCCGTCCTCGACCAGACGGCCCGCGACATCCCCGTGTTCGTCAAGGTGCTCGGCATCACCTACGACGACGTCGACCACGCGGCCCTCATCGAACGCCACCAGCGACTTATCGAAGCCGTGCGCACCCGCCATCGCGCCGACGCCGATCACGCCTGGCGCGAGCATGTCCGCTGCACGGTCGGCGAGTTCGCGCGCGGCTATCCCGACGCCCAGGTCGAGGGCATCTTCGACCTCCCGCTCATGCACCACGTCTACGACCATCACGAATACCAGGGGTGACCATGACTCGCTACTGCATCATCGGCGGCGGCCCGGCCGGGCTCGCCTCGCTCAAGGCCATGCTTGACGCCGGCCACGACGTCGACTGCTTCGAGAAGAGCGACACCATCGGCGGCCACTGGAACCACGACTACGACGCACTGCACCTCATCACGTCGCGGCAGGTGACAGGATTCGCCGATCTGCCCATGCCGGAGCACTGGCCGCTGTTCCCCCACCGCGACCAGATGCTGGAGTACTTCCACCTGTACGCCGACACCTTCGACCTCAAGCGGCACATCACGTTCAACACCGCCGTCGTCTCAGTTGAGCCGATTCCCGGCGATGGGCCTGTCGGATCGCACGGCTGGGTCGTCGAGACCTCCGACGGCAACCGCCGCGAGTATGACGGCGTCCTCGTGGCCAACGGCCACCTCTGGGACCAGCGCATCCCCGAGGTGCCGGGCACCTTCACCGGCAACCAGGTGCACTCCGGCTCCTATCGCAACACCGGTGACATCGAGGGCACGCGCGTGCTCGTCGTTGGCTCGGGCAACTCCGGCTGCGATCTCGCTGTCGACGCCGCCCAAGACCACCTCGACACCCACATCGTCATTCGCCGCGGGCACTTCTTCCAGCCCAAGACCTTCTTCGGCAAGCCGCGGTCGGAGCTCGCGTGGATGCAGGAGTTCACGTTCGAGGAGCAGGACCTCATCGCTCGCATGATGATGCGGGTGTCCGTCGGCACCGCGTCGGACTACCCAGGGATGCCCGAGCCCGATCACCACACGCTCGCCGACGGGCCGCCGGTCGTCAACGACCTCCTCCTCTACTGGGTGCAGCACGGCCGCATCAAGGTGCGCCCCGGCATCGAGCGCTTCGACGGCAAGACGGTGCACTTCTCAGATGGCACATCGGACGACTTCGACACCATCCTGTGGGCGACCGGCTTCCATGCCTCGCTTCCCTTCCTCGACGAGTCGCTGCTCGTGCGCCAGGACGGCGTACCACTGCGCGTCGGCGGAGCCGTCGTTCCGCTCGACATCGAGAAGCTCTACCTCATCGGCATGATCGGTGCCCGCGGCCCGCAGCCGCCCATCTACCCGATCCAGGCCGACCTTGCCGTGCGCATGATCGCCATGCACGAGGCCGCCGGCGGCTATACGCCGATCGCCGGTCCGCTCACCCAACTGCAGCCGCATGAGTGGCGCATCGACATTCTGCGCCCGCTCTGGCTCGACCAGGTGGAGCAGACCAAGGCCGCCCTGCAATTCCTCGGAACGCAGCAGGCCGCGCATGTCTGATTGGCTCGGACTGGCCGGCCGCCGCGCGGTCGTCACCGGCGGGGGCAGCGGCATCGGCCAGGCGAGCGCACTCGCCCTCGCCGCAGCCGGCGCTGAGGTGACAGCACTCGACCGATCCGACACCGCGCTGGCGGCAACGGCCGATCTCGCGGCGGCCCGGGGACTCGAGATCAGCACCCGGCCCTGCGACATCACCGACGAGTCGAGCGTGCTGGCGGCGGCAGCAGCGATCGGCCCCTGCGACGTGCTCGTTAATACCGCAGGCATCGTCCGCCCCGGCAGCCTGTCAGAGCTCAGCCTGGACGACTGGAATGCGCTCATCGCCGTCAACCTCACGGGCTACCTGCTGTGCTCGCGCGCGTTCGCCCCCGCGATGATCGCGAACGGCGGTGGCGCACTCGTGCACGTCGCATCGATCTCCGGCTCGCACCCGCAGGCCAACAGCGGCGCCTACAGCGCATCCAAAGCTGCCCTCCTCCTCATGTCGCAGCAGCTTGCGCTCGAACTCGGACCGCAGGGCATCCGCAGCAATACGGTGAGCCCGGGCATGGTCCGCACGCCGATGACGGAGGAGTACTACCGCGCACCCGGCGTTGCCGAGCGACGTGACAAGGCAGTGCCTGTGGGCAGGGTCGCCGTACCCGACGACATT
>NBNH01000306.1 GCA_004379115.1 Actinomycetales bacterium mxb001 | reverse complement strand
CAGGGACTCGAGCATGGCGGCGCGGTTCGCGGCCGTGACCGACGGGTCCAGCCGGCTCCTCAGCACGGGGGCCATGACTTGACGCTAGTGTCAACTTGACGCGACTGTCAAGTGTCTTCCTCTTCTCAGGTGAACCGAATCGGGTCTATGAACCGCCACACGCCCGAATAGACCCGATTCGCTTCACCTGAGCACAGTGGCGAGGGGTGAGCGGCAGAGACCGAGCGGCGCCTGACGCGCGGCGGTCAGGGGGCAGGATGGGGGCATGAGCCGCGATTCCCTGACCCAGTGGACGGCCGCTGCCACCCACGCCCTGCAGACCGAGTTCGACATCGAGATCCCCGAGGTCGACGTCCAACTCCTCCTCGACGTCGCCCGCGACGCCGCCCATGCCGTCGATCGTCCGGCGGCCCCCGTCACCACGTTTCTCTTGGGCTACGCCGTGGCCCTCGCGGGTGCCGACAAGCTCGGCGCGGGTGCACACACGCTCAATCGGCTCGCCGCCGAGTGGGACCTCGGTCTGCACCAGTCCTGAGCGCGGTTCCCACGTTCCGCGCGCGCACGGTGGCACTCTGATGACATGTATCGACCGGCGCTGCCCTGGGACCAGGCCCGCCGCGTCGCGTCAGCGGCAGCCGCACCCCTTGCCGCGCGTACGGCGCGACTCGATGAGGCGGTCGGATCCGTACTCGCCGAGCCGATCGTTGCGCTGAGCGACCTGCCTCCGTTCGCCTCGTCGGCGATGGACGGCTACGCAGTTTCGGGCCCCAGCCCCTGGCAACTCGACACCGACGATGCACGCCTCGCCGGCACGTCCAACGACGCGCCACTGCGCGCGGGGAGCGCCGTGCCCATCGCCACCGGCGCGCCTCTGCCACCCGGTGCCGATGCCGTACTGCGCAATGAAGACGCGTACGTCGAGACCGCGCTGCACGGCAACCGCCTCTATCCGCGCGACCCGCTCACCGGGCTCGCCGACGACACCGGAGCAGGCCTGCCACCCGGCATCGACGTACGCCCGCAGGGTGAGGAATGCCGCAAGGGCGAACCACTCATCGACGCGGGCACGGTGGTTGGCCCCGCCGCCGTCGGACTCGCTGCGGCTGCTGGCTACGACGATCTTGATGTCATTCCGCCGCCCGTCGTCGCGGTGCTCGTGGTCGGCGATGAGCTACTCGACCGCGGACTTCCGCGTCCGGGACGCGTGCGCGATGCCCTCGGCCCGCTCGTGCCACCGTGGCTGGCATCCCTCGGCGCGCGCGCCAATCCGCCGATCCGCGTCCCCGACTCACGCCAGGCGCTGCTCGACGAGATCGACGACTCGACCGCCGATGTCATCGTGACCACCGGGTCAACCGCGAGCGGACCGGTCGATCACCTACACGACGTCCTCGATCACCTCGGTGCGCGATGGATCGTCGACGGCGTGCAGGTGCGCCCCGGACACCCGATGCTGCTCGCCGCGCTATCCGACGGTCGCCACATCGTCGGATTGCCGGGCAATCCACTGGCCGCCGTCTCAGGTCTGCTCACCCTGGCCGCACCACTCATCGCCTCGCTGTGCGGGCAGCCTGCGCGCGGACTTGCCACCACCGACGCGCTCCTGCTCGACGGCGCAACGCCGCACCCGGAAGACACCCGTCTCGTGCCGGTCCTCCTCGAGCGCGGCGACACCGACGTCGTGGCGCGGCGGCTGCGTTTCGGAGGGCCCGCGATGCTGCGCGGCCTCGCCCTGGCCGACGGCATGGCGGTCATCCCGCCCGGCGGCGGCGGTCGCGGCACGCGGGTCGAGGTGCTCCCACTCCCCGTCATCGCCTGAGCAGGGCGATACCGTCTCTAGACGTGGCCCCCAAGCGGCAGCGCACCTCTTCCCTCGACCTGCCCAGCGGGCCGGAGGCCGAGGCACTCGTTGCCCGCATCAAGCTTCCGTCGAAGTCCTGGGGGCCGATCCGCAACATCCTCTTCCGCCTAGCCCTGGCGGTGGGTGCGTTGCTTATCGCAGCGGGCATCGTCTACACGGAGGGTGACTGCTACGCCGATCGTGGCGATCTCGGGGGGATTACCTGGATCGATGCGCTCTACTACGCCACCGTCAGCCTCTCCACCACCGGCTATGGCGACATCGTTCCGGTCTGTGAATCCGCGCGGCTGGTCAACATCTTCGTCATCACCCCGCTGCGCTTCCTCTTCCTCATCGTCCTCGTCGGCACCACCATCGAGGTCCTCACGCGCAAGACGCGAGAGGAACTACGCACAACCCGCTGGAGGCAGCGCGTGCATGATCACACCGTCATCATCGGATTCGGCGTCAAGGGACGCTCCGCGGCGCGCATGCTCCTCGACAGCGGAGTACCTCCGCTCTCCATCGTCGTGGTGGCCCGTGAGCGCTCCGAGATCGAAGAGGCCAACCGCATGGGTCTGGCCGGCGTCATCGGTGACGCCCGGCGCGAGGACATCCTGCGCGACGCTGCCACCGAACGCGCGGCCAAGGTGATCGTCGCCACCGACGAGGACGACACGTCGGTCCTCGTCACGCTGACCGCGCGACGGCTCGCCCCCAAGGCCGAGATCGTTGCCGCCGTCCGCGAGGCTGCGAATGCGCAGATCCTGCGCCAGTCCGGAGCTACCAGCGTCATCCCGAGCGCGGAATCCGTCGGCCACCTCATGGCACTGTCGCTCATCTCGCCCGTTGCCGGCACCCTCATGGAGGACCTCCTTGATTCCGGGCGCGGGCTCGAGGTCGTCCAGCGCGACATCACCAAGGACGAACTCGGCATCTCGCCGACAGAGATCGACTCGCGCGGCGAGATCGTGCTCGCCGTCATCCGTGGCGATGTCGTGCACCGCTTCGACACGTCCGACATCCGCATCCTGCAAAAGGGCGACCAGCTCGTGGTCATCCGGCACACGGAGGGCAGCGAATACACCGCGCCCGCGCGACCCGAATCCTGACGTGCGCGCCATCGTCATCACCGAGCCGGGCGGACCGGAGGTCCTGGTCTGGCAGGACGTACCCGACGTCGAGCCGGGCCCGGGTGAGGTTCTCGTCGACGTGGTCGCGACGGCGGTCAATCGCGCTGACCTGCTGCAGCGCCAGGGCTTCTACCCACCCCCGCCGGGTGCACCGGAGTGGCCAGGGCTCGAGTGTTCGGGAGTGATCTCGGCACTGGGCGCCGGTGTCACCTCACACGCGGTCGGCGACGAGGTGTGCTGCCTGCTCTCAGGCGGCGGCTATGCGGAGCGGGTCGTCGTACCCGCCGGACAGGCGATGCCGCTGCCGCCGGGCGTCGGCCTCATCGACGCGGCCGGACTGCCCGAGGTGGCGTGCACGGTGTGGTCCAACCTGGTGATGGTCGCGCACCTGCAGCGGAGCGAGTGGCTGCTCGTCCACGGTGGCGGCAGCGGGATCGGCACGATGGCGATCCAGGTCGCGCGGGCGCTCGGTGCTCGCGTTGCCGTCACCGCCGGTTCCCAGGCCAAGCTCGACGCCTGCGCCGCTCTGGGCGCCGAGGTCCTCATCAACTACCGCGAGCAGGATTTCGTCTCGGTGCTCGACGCTGAGACCGGTGGTCGCGGCGTCGACGTCATCCTCGACAACATGGGCGCGAAGTATCTCGAGCGCAACATCTCCTGCCTGGCCCGCAACGGGCGCATCGTGATCATCGGCATGCAGGGCGGCACCGTCACCGAGCTCGACATCACCACGCTTCTGCGCCGCAACGCCGCCGTGCACGCCACGACGCTGCGCGGTCGCCCCACATCGGAGAAGGTCGAGATCTGCCAGGAGGTGGAGCGTCACGTCTGGCCCTGGATCGGTGCGGGCATCGTCACACCCGTCATCGATCGGGTCCTGCCGATTACCGATGCCGCCCGTGCGCACACTGCCCTGGAGGCCGGCGACGCCACCGGGAAGATCGTGCTGGAAGTCAGGCCTTCAGGCTGAACGGGTCGCGCTTCGACTCAGCCAGCAGCGCGTCGATCAACTGAGCCACCCCCTCGTCGCTATTGGGCGGCAGCACGTGCGTCGCGAGGTCAATGACATCGGGATGCCCATTCGCCATCGCGTACGACGTACCCGCCCAGGCGAGCATCGGCAAATCGTTGGGCCCATCGCCGGCAGCAACGACGTGCAGAGCGCCGTGACCCTCGGCGGCGGCAACGCGCGCCAGCGTCGTCGCCTTGCTGACACCGGGTGCGCTGATCTCTAGCAGCGAGTCGTCGAATCCCGCGTGGGTGACTTCGACCAGGCCATCGAGCGCGGCGTAGCCACCGAGGATGAATGCCTCCGGATCGATATCGAGTCCGTCGCCCGGTCGCACCAGGATCTTGACGACATCGTCGTGACCGACCAACTCCTCGATAGGTGCCACATGCGTCTCGCGCGGCACCGGCCAGCGCGGGGTGTAGCCATCACCGAGGGCAAACTCCGTGGCATCGGCCAGCGTGGCATCCAGGTCGTCGTACGACGTCCCACCCGTCGGGGCGAGTCGCCCACCGGGTCGGGCCCGCTCCACGGCGAAGACCACACCGGGCATCACCGCGCGCAACCGCTCGATCGACGCCAGGGCGTCATCGCGGGAGATGGGGAAGATCTCGGTGACGTGGCCGTCGGCCAGATCGAGCACGACACCGCCATTGGCGGCGATACCCACACCACGGTGTCCGGTCATCTCGACGATCGGCGAAATCCACCGCGGCGGGCGGCCGGTGACGATGACCAGGTCGAGGTCGCTCTCGCGCAGGGCGTCCAGCGACTCGCGCGTGCGCTGCCCGACCGAACCGTCGGGGAGCAGCAGGGTGCCATCGAGATCGGAGGCGAGGAGCCGAACTCCCGAGGGGACCGGGATCAACGGCGAAGCCTCTGATTCCACGAACGCCATGCTGTCAGGTCGGGTAGCGTCGCGAGCACCCGGTGCTTCCCCCGGGTCAGCCCGAACGCGAAAGGCGGGTCCATGGACGACACCGTGCAGCAGCACAAGTACGTGCTCAACGAAGACCAGATGCCCACCACCTGGTACAACCTCATCGCCGACCTGCCGTCGCCGCCTCCGCCGCCGCTGCATCCGGGGCGCATGGATCCAGTCGGCCCCGATGACCTCGCACCGCTCTTCCCGATGGACCTGATCATGCAGGAGGTCACGGGCGAGAGGTACGTCGAGATTCCCGGTGGTGTCCTCGACGTCTATCGGCAGTGGCGTCCCTCGCCCCTCTTCCGCGCGCATCGCCTCGAGAAGTTGCTCGGCACACCCGCGCGCATCTACTACAAGTACGAAGGTGTCTCGCCGGCCGGCTCGCACAAGCCCAACACGTCGGTGCCGCAGGCCTACTACAACAAGAAGGAAGGCACCAAGAAACTCACGAC
>NBNH01000305.1 GCA_004379115.1 Actinomycetales bacterium mxb001 | reverse complement strand
GTTGACCCGACAACCGGCGAGGTGGTCGCCGTCGACCCGATGGCGGCCGGGGCCGTGGGCACGGCGGGGGTCGTGACCGGGGGCGCCTATGTCGCTGGAGTCCCCGTCGCGACAGAGGCCAGCTCAGGTTGGGGTCCGTACACGGGTCTCCTGCTTGCCACCTTCATCGTCGTGCTCGCCCTGCTCTTTGCCCCACCGCTGGTGGCGCGGTTCCTCGCTGCGCGCCGCGGCGGAGGTGCGGCATGAGGAGCCCACTCGCTGTCGGTGCACTGGCCCTGGGTCTGCTCGCGAGTGGTGCGCTCCTCGCGGTGCCCCCTGCGGCCGCAGCACCGAAGCAGCCCAGGGTCACCGAATCCAGTGCGGTCACGAAGTCGGGCACCGGCGAGTTCGCCGACCTCAAGGTGACGGTGTCGCAGACGAAGAACCTCGTCAACCAGGTCGTGCGGGTGTACTGGGAGGGCGGCAAGCCCACGAAGCCGGAATTCGGACTGCTGGGCGTCAACTACCTGCAGATCATGCAGTGCTGGGGCGGCACCGCCGAGGACGGGCCGCCGCGCGAGCAGTGTGTGTACGGGACCCAAAAGACCGGCAACGGCGGGCAGAACACCAACTCGCGGCAGATGAGCACCGGTTCGACCATCGATCCGCTCGAGGACAAGTACGATGACTACCTCTTCAGCGATCTGTCCTACATTCCCTTCGTCTCGTGGACGGGCAAGACGTCGACCGGGCCCAAGTCCGAATTCTTCGACCGCTACACGTCCAACGAGAGCAATCACAACCGAACCCGTGCCGACGGGACCGGGGAGGACTTTTTCGAGGTCCAGTCCGGTGTCGAGTCACCCGGCCTAGGCTGCGGCCAGTCCCGCGATGGTGAGAGTCCGCTCTGCTGGCTCGTCGTAGTGCCTCGGGGTGAGACCGAGGTTGACGGCACCAAGCGAGGGCTGACCTACACCGAGGGCCTCAATACCTCTCCCCTGATGGCGTCCAACTGGAAGAACCGCATCGTCTTCCCCCTAGAGTTCCAGCCGGTGGGGGCCGCCTGCACGATCGGCGGATCCGAGACGCCCCTCCTCGGTACGGATCGCGTCGTCGAGGCGGTCTCCCGCTGGCAGCCGGCCTGGTGCGCCGATGATCTGGGCAACTTCAGTTACACGGTGCTCTCCGACCTCGAGGCGCGCGAGAAGCTGAAGACCGAGACACCCACGATGGCCTTCCTCGGCTACGGCGTTCCCGAGGCCGAGGCACCCCGCGACATCGTGTACGCCCCGGTTGCCCTCTCCGGCCTGACCGTCGCCTTCAACGTGGAGAGCCAGTCATCGACATTGGCGCCGGAGGCCGTTCGTCTGCGCGACGGTCAGCGCCTGAAGGACATCAAGATCACGCCCCGGCTCATGGCCAAGCTGCTGACGCAGTCCTACCGATTTGATGCGGTGCCGGTGCCGGACAAGGTGGAGAAGAATCCCTTCGACCTCGCCCAGGATCCGGACTTCCTCGAGTTGAACCCGCAATTCAAGGATCTGCGTTTCCC
Source organism: Actinomycetales bacterium mxb001 (assembly GCA_004379115.1). Classification (GTDB taxonomy): domain Bacteria; phylum Actinomycetota; class Actinomycetes; order S36-B12; family S36-B12; genus Mxb001. Next base: position 5,502 of record NBNH01000305.1, on the reverse strand, counting down.
CGGGCTCGGTCACGTCGTGACCACGCTGGGCGAGACGGACTCGGCGCGCCTGGTCTGGGACTGGATCTGGTCCGATCCTGAGGCCCGCGAATGGGTCAAGGGCAAGCCGGACAAGTGGGGCATGGTCATCAACCCTGCCTACAAGCGGCAGAGTTACCCGCGCAGCGACTACCCCCGCACGGACAACTCGTGCATCACCTACAGCGATCGCACTGTGGCTGTCTGCACCTTCGACCTCTTCCCTTACGCCGGCGACCTCTACGCCGCCTCGCGCGCAGCCAGTCGCGGCGACACGTTGGCCACCGGTGCCTACGACCCGGCAGCCTTGCCGCCCGGCTACAAGAAGTCGCCGCCGCAAGAGCCAGGCCGACGCGCCATGGTTGTCATCTCGGACTCACCGCTGTCCGCGCGCTTCTCGCTGACTCCTGCGCTGCTGCGCAATGCGGCGGGGGAGTTCGTCGGGCCCTCGACCGAGGCGATTCGTGCAGCGGCCGCCAAGGCCAAGCCAACTGGCGTGCCCGGGGTTGTCCAGCCTGATCCGGCCGACAAGGTGACCGGTGCCTACCCACTCACATCGTTCACATACGCGGCAGCCGTGCCCGGGGTGCTCACCGATGAACTCGCGGCCACCTACTCCGCGGCACTCGCCTACGTAGCCGGCCCCGGCCAGGTGCTCGGCGATGATGCCGGGCAGCTACCCGTGGGCTATGCGCCACTCACCGAGGCGGAGCGCGCGAAGCTAACGGCCGCTGCGGCCGCTCTCATCGAGCGTGCCGGCGAGGATGCGAAGCCACAGCCTGAGCCCGAGCCCGACCCGGATGCCGGTGGTGGCTCAGGTGGCGGTGGCATCCCGACAGACACATCCGGCACCGATTCGTCGTTCCCCGACACGAGTTATGTCGACACAACTGTCGTCGATAACTCCAGTGTCGAAGGGACCGAGGAAGTCATGGTTGACGGGACCGCAACTGATGACACCTCGACTGCGGGGACCGTCGACACGTCGGCTGTCGACGACACCCTCGTCGCGGCGTCGGCCGCGACGACCGCACTGACCCCGGAGAGCCCCATCGGGGCCATCCGCTACCTGGCCGTGCTGCTGCTCATCGCCGGCGGCACCGCCCTGCTCACGGCCGCGATCCTCATGCAGCGCGCCCGTGCCACACAGACCCCCGCCGCGACCCCGCGCCGGGCACCGCAGGAAAGAGGAGCACAGTGAAGACACGAAAGTCACTCATTGCCGCCGTGGCGGGCGCGGGAGTGCTCAGCATCGCGCTGGCCACCCTCCCGCTTGCCCAGGCGGACCCGACCGGACCGCCGACCTACCGCAAGCTCGCGGGTGGCGGTTCAGACACGACGCAGTCCCTCACCAACGCGCTTGCCGAGATCATCGTTGACGGCGGCGAGAAGGTTATCGGCTCCTACGATGCGATCGGCACCCCGACGATCACGACGAAGGATCCGGTAGCCAACCCGAAGTGCAAGGACATTCCTCGTCCGAACGGCTCCACTGCTGGCCGAGACGCACTACTCAAGTCTCTCCAGGCGGCTGACGGTTGCTTCCAGTTCGCACGCTCCTCGTCCTCGCGCGGCACCTTCACGAGCACACCGTCCATGACGTGGGTGCCCTTCGCCACCGATGCGCTCACTTTTGCCGTGCGTAGTGACGGCGATGTGCCGCGTGAGCTGACGAAGGCCCAGATCGTGGCCATCTTCAAGTGCGAGGTGCCCAGCATCCAGCCGGCACTCGTGCAGGTGGGCTCCGGGACGCGAAACAGCTGGCTTGACTACGTCGGCATCCCGCGCGACTTCCAGCCCTCGCAGTACCCCTGCCTGGTGCCGCAGAAGGACGGCGGGACGTTCCCGGGCAACCTGCCCCAGGAGCATGACGGCCGCGAGCTGAAGAAGAACCAGATCATGCCCTACTCGGCGGCTGTCTACCAGGCGCAGCTCTACGGCACGGCCCCGGATCGTCGTGGTCGCGCGGTCATCGGCGTCATCGATGGAGTGGTGCCGACGGTCATCAACACCTCCTTCTCTGGTGTCCGACAGATGTTCAACATCATCCCGACCGCGAAGGTCACGGACACGTCCTCGCTCGAGTACAAGGTCTTCGTGGGCAAGGACTCGCTCATCTGCAAGGCCAAGCCGCAGATCAACCTCCAGGGCTTCGGTGACCTCGTGGATCCGAGCCAGTGTGGCTCCACGAGCAGCCGTAGTTGATCTGGCCTGACAACGAGAGGGATTGAGTAATGAATTCACGCATCACGCGCGGCCTCACGGCCGCCGTGGGTGCCCTCGCGGTGGCGGGAGCGGCCCTCGTGGCCGCTCCCGCGGCCTCCGCGCAGGGCACCCTGTCCATCACGCCCACCACCGGGAATGGCGACACGGCCTTTGCCGTGACGACCACCGGCGGGTGCGCGAGTGCCGCGGCCACGCATTTCGTGGTCACGCTGTCGGGCGGCACGCTGACCGGGACCATCAACCTCGGTGGTGTTCAGCCACTGTCGGCGATCCCGGCCACGGGCGCCCAGACGACACCGATGACGATCTCCGTGCCGTCCACGCTGGACTTGGCACAGGAGGACTACGGCTCAGCAATCCCGACGGGTGTCTACGACATCAGCGTCGTCTGCCGGGCCGCTACGGTCTTCACCGCCATCACCGTGTACACCTCGAAGATCACCATTCGCCAGATCCCCGGTGGCCTGGTGTTCGAGGAGGGTGCGAAGCCCACGGCGGTGACCAACAAGACCAAGCCCAAGATCACGCAGAAGGGCACCAAACTGACGGTCAACGTCGGCACGTGGGAGCCGGCCCCCGATGCCACCACGGTCACGTGGCGCATCGGAAAGAAGACCGTGGGCACGGGCTCCTCCTACACGGTCAAGTCCGGCGACCGAGGCAAGACCATCACCGCTGTCGTAACGGCCACGAAGGCCGGCTACGGCAATGGCACCGCCTCGGCCAGCATCAAGGCCAAGTAGGCAGCGGCGGGGGAACCGCGGGACGGCCACGGCGCCCGCGGTTCCCCCGCTCGACTTGTCGTGTTCACCATCCGGCTACCTGGCGATGCCAGGATGCCGAGCGCCGCTTGTGAAGGAGATCCGTGAGACGCGTACTCGCCTCAGCCGTCATCGCCACGCTGGCATTCGCCACCGTGAGCATGGCCGGGCCGGCGCTGGCGCAGTCTCCGGAGAAACTCGGATTCCTCGTCGTCGAGCCGGCCAAGGGTGACCTCCTCACGCCGATGGATCTCGCCACGTCTGGGGTCTGCACCCGCGGCACGATGTTCGCGGTCACGATCGCCGGGCCCAATCTCGACAATCCCGATCGCGGCAATCTCATTGGCGTGACCAAGATCCAGACTCTGGCGCCTGAGAGCTATCCGGGTCACTACGTCGTGCCGCTGCCCACCGACCTGGCCACCTACATCGCGACGACCGCTCCGGGTCAGCGGATCAAGGGCGATTACACCATCACCTTTGCCTGCCGCGACACCCTGAGCACCGACGACCTGCAGGTCTTCACAGCCGATCTGCGGGTCGATGGCAAGGGTCGCTACACGGTCCAGGGCGACTCAGCGATGCGCATCGACGAGTTGATCGACGGCTACGTACCCGGCTCGTCAGGGGTCATCATGGGTGATCCCCTCCTGCCGGATGGTGCGGAGATCGCCGAGGCGGCGGCGCAGACTCCACCTGCCGAGCCCAGTGCGTGGTGGCGCCCCGCGCTCATCGCACTCGGGGTACTGCTCCTGGCCGGAGCTGGCTACGCCTGGTGGCGCGGCCGACGTACGCCAGCCGAGGCTGAACCGGAGCGGGAGTCGGCGGGAGTGGGCGGATGAGCCTGGTGGACGACCGCCCGATCGAGGATGCGACGCCGGAACCCCTGGTCGGCGAGACGCCCGCACCCGCGCGCCGATTCCTCGAGACCCCGGCCTTCCTGGTGTCGAGCGTCCTGTTGGCGTTGGGCGTCATCTGCATCGGCTTCCTCGCGAACCTGGTGATCGTGAGTCAGTTGGTGCATGCTCGCGATCAGGAGGTTCTCTACTCCGACTTCCGTAGCGAGCTCGCCAATGCCATCGCACCGGTGGGGCAGACCGATGTCAACGGCGCACTCCTTACCCCGGGTGCGGCGATTGCAATCCTTGAGATCCCCGACCTGGGCATGAAGGAGGTCGTGGTCGAGGGGACGACATCAACCGTCCTGCAGTCCGGCCCCGGACACAAGCGCGACACCGCACTTCCTGGGCAACCAGGAGTCTCGGTCATCTACGGCCGACAGGCCGCTTTCGGCGGGCCCTTCGGGCAGTTGGAGGTCCTGCAGCCGGGCATGCGGATCCTTGCCACAACGGGCCAGGGCACCGCGGAGTACGAGGTTGCCGCCGTACGTCGTCCCGGTGATCCCGTGCCGGCCGTACTCGAGCCCGGCCAGGGGCGCCTGACGCTCGTCACGGCGATGGGGCCGCGCTACATGCCTACCGACATCCTGCGCGTCGACGCCAACCTCATCAGCGATCCGCAGCCCGCCCCACCGCGAGTGCTCACGGCCGCTGCGATGGATCCTGCCGAGCAAGCAATGGCCGGTGACCCGGCGGGCCTCGTGCCGCTCCTGCTGTGGCTGCAACTGCTGCTGGTGATCGTCATCGGTGCCCTGTGGCTCGTCCTTCGCTGGGGCAAATGGCAGGCGTGGCTCGTGGCCGCTCCCGCTCTGCTCTTCGTGGGAATCATGGCGTCGATGAGCGCGACTCAACTACTGCCCAACCTGATGTGAGAGCGGAGTGACGATGTCGATGACACTGCACGCCAAGGAACTAGAGCAGCCACCCGATAAGCTCTACTCGATCCAGGCAATCGATATCTCCTGCTGGTTCGGCTCGCACCTCGTGCTGGATCGGGTTTCGCTTCTCATGAAAGCCGGTCAGGTGACGGCCCTGATCGGTCCATCGGGCTGCGGCAAGTCCACATTCCTTCGCTCGCTCAACCGCATGCACGAGCTCGTGGTCAGCGCCCAGATCGCGGGTGAGGTCCTCCTCGACGGCCAGGACATCTACGCGCCGGATGTGCGCATCACCGATGCGCGTCGCCAGATCGGCATGGTCTTCCAACGGCCAAATCCATTTCCCGCCATGAGCATCTACGACAATGTGATTGCGGGCTTGAAACTCAATGGCGTCCATGCCACCCATGACGAGAAGGACGAGATCGTCGAGCATTGCCTGACCAAGGCCGGCCTGTGGAAAGAGGTCAAGGACCGCCTACGAGCCCCGGGTGGCGGCCTCTCCGGTGGGCAGCAGCAACGACTCTGCATCGCGCGATCGCTCGCGATCAAGCCCAAGGTGCTGCTCATGGACGAGCCCTGCTCCGCACTGGACCCGACATCGACTCGCCGCATCGAGGAGACGATTCTCGAGTTGAAGACTGAAGTCACCATCGTCATCGTGACTCACAACATGCAGCAGGCACAGCGCGTGTCGCAGGAGTGCGCATTCTTCCTCGC
>NBNH01000044.1 GCA_004379115.1 Actinomycetales bacterium mxb001 | reverse complement strand
AGAATATTCTTTATAGACCAAGAAAAGCCGTCCCAAATAGGTTCTTGGCTATCAAAGTCGTAAAAAGGATAAGGTATTGAGGTGGAACTAAAAAGTTCGTCATCAACTGGTTGAGAAGTTTCTCCAGCAAAGCAACCAGTTTGTTTATGAAAACGGTAGTACACACTATTCATACTAAAAGTTATATAAAGGTAGTGTAGTTGTTAAAAAAATCCACCGTCTACATTAAGTAGATTAAACATCTCGCGTATTTGAGAGAGTTTTACTTCGTTATCGGGTTGAACGTAAACGATGCGTTCTGTTTGTAATTCGGTATTAGAGGTAAGAGGTTGTTCTAAGGGAGTTAAATTTATAGTTACAGGGTTATCAACTTCGTGTTGAATAACTAATTCATTAACATTAGGAAAAGGAGATTCTGGGGGGTCTAAAGGGTTATCCGGGTTATCTGGGTTATCTGGGTCTAAGGGATCAGGATTATTTGGAGGTTGAGGGAAAGTATATACAGTATGTTCATCTGCCTCAGTTAAGTCATAGCTAACCAAACAGTAACCAGTATGGAATATTAAATTTTCAGAGTTTCTATACCAATTAGTAGAAGGATAATCAACCATACTAATAGTAGGGTTTCTTAAAGCAAAGGGTTTAAGGTAGACTAAAGACCGTATAACTTTAACTAATAAAGACATCCAAGATCTTATAATACGTTCTCCGGGCAAAGTAGTGACAGAGACAGAGCTATCTATATTACCCAAGCGAGACTCTTTAGAGAGGGATTGTTCTCTAGAGCGTAATTTAGTTGGTTTTTTGAGGATAAACCCAGGTGAATCTGGGCTATCAGTGTTAGGGAACTCAAAGAGAGTAGATTGAAGACGTTCTTCAAGAGATAAGACATTATTAGAGAGTAATCTATCTTTATATTGAATAGAATCTACAGCAGGGATAGTTAAAGGATAAAAGCCGGAGGTTTCGTTATCGAAATTAACTACATCAGAGAGTAATTCAACAGGGGCATTAAAAGTAGAATCTTGATAATACAGTTGGACTACAAAATTAAAAGTGCATTTAACGCCATAGTTATATGTTGAGCTTCTGCCAAGATACTGGTCATCATAAAGGACAGACTTAGTTGATTTACGGGCTGTAAAGGTAGATGACTTTTGGTCATAATCATCGTGTAAAGGGAAGACAGCTAAAGTTAGCCCCGGCTCTATTAATTCGATGCCGCTAAAATCTCTAGCGCTTGTTATTCTAATACGCTCGGTTACTGGAGACTCTCCTAATAACACAGGATAATATATTTGACTATTTTTTATCTCAGGGTGATTTAATATAGCACTAAGTAGTGCTAATACTGCCTGGTCATGAGTAGGAAATACATTATCTAATGCTTGAATGTCTACAGTATTTGTGGCCATTGACCGTATCCTAGATTCTTCACTTCGTCTTCTATATTACGCAATATATTACTACGTTTAGATTGAGTTGATAATAGAGGGGGTTGTGTAAAAGAGGTATTGTTAATTATAGCCCCGCCGGCTAACGTTCTTGCTTGTACTCTCACAGATTTTGGATTACTACTATATAAACTATATGCACTCATAAGATTACCTGTAGCTATATCAATATCTATAGGAACCTCTAATATATCTAACACTACATACACATTTAATCTAGAAAGAGTCCAAGCTATTAGTTCAATAGCTGCCTCTGGAGGGTAAGCAGTTAAAGGATCATTTTTTATTAACGCCCCCGTCATGCCAGAATAATTTCTCTCAACAGTAATAGCTTCCATTAAACTAACTGCTACCTGTGAGTACCTTAAATTATCTAACTCTATCTGTACCGCTTCGTTACTATCTATTCTTCTTGTTATTGTTATCTCTTCAAAGTCTGTACTTGATATTATTTCATTTGGTGACCAAAATTGCAATCTATACTTTACTTTAGCTGTAGTCGGCGGTGTTGGCCCTCCCGCACTATACTGTACTTTGTTCCTTATATATAATACCTGCGGCTCTATCTCTACCTCTTTATTTATAGTCGTTGTCTTACTATCTTTTATAACTAGAATTAAACCGTTAAGTATGTTACTAGTTAATGAATTCATATTAATACCCCATACAAACGGGGAAACATTAGTAGAGGTAGTATTAGTATACTTTTCTATCTTTATATTTAAAGAGTATGTTGTTAATCCTGAGTTTGTATTCCTTGCATAAAACCTCAGAATATGAGTATTTGAATAAAACTCATTCTTCTTACCCGCTAACTGTACTGATGCTACTAAACCTATCCCTTCATATAAAACACTTACAGCATTGATAGAGTCAGCTAAATCAGATACTATACGCCATACAGGCAATGAAGAGGTGTAGGAAGGTAAATTAATCCAGGAGTTAGTTAAATGGGTAGCATACCAACTAACCCTAACAGATTCATTGGTATTTAATACTATATTAGTAGAGTTAAAGATAAACCCGGGCTGCTCTTCTATCTCAGCTAAATGACCACTAGAAGTACTACTAGATAATTCATACGTTAAGCAAATTCTATCTAAATCTTCTAGAGCTTGCTTTTCAAGAACTTTAGAGTGTTCAGCCTGCTCTGTTACTTGCGCTAACTGCCCTATTAAAACAGAAGCAGTTAACATAGCAGAAACTCTTTTTATCCCATCCGAGAAAAGATTTCTGTTGGTTTGACCAGAAACTCCTCTAGTAGCAGAAGCAAACATAACCTCTTGTACTTGAGTAAGTCCCTGAAATAGGTAAGTACTATCTGAACGACGTTTAGCAGATGCTAAAACAAGAGCAATACGCGGGTCTGATTCAAACGTAATTATTTTAAATATTTCAAGAGCTGTTTTACGTCTTAATAGTACAGAAGCCCGTCTTACTATGTCTACCATACTAGACAGTTCAGACGAGGCTTCTAATATTTGAGCCTCAGTTAAACTATCCATGTTATCAGCAGAATACCCCGGAATGCCATCAGGCTCAGGGTAACTAAACCTATCAGAAAAGTTTAACTGTATACTCATATTACTTATCTTCTATTTGTTTTTCTTGAATTTGTGTAATAACTCGTTTGCATTCATTAACTACTGAACCCATAGAAGAGTACTTTTGCTGAATATAGTTTATTAAGTTAGTATTAACTGGGGAGTGAGTACCAAGTTCTCTAACATAATTAACCAAAGTTTTCCAGCCAGGAGTTTCTCCTAGGACTCTAGTAATCTCAGAGTCAAAGCCTTCTATAGAAGAAGATTCAGGATAAGAATCAATTGAAGTAGTAGATTGGGGGTTCTGAAGAGAGGCAAAGAGAGGTTCGCCATCCTGTTTGTACTCCCCATAAATCTCTTCCAAAGGGTCATTTAAAGCAGGTCCCAAAACAGAGTTTTCTCCAGGCTCGACTATCTTTTCAGTAGCTGACCCTTCTGTAAAACTTCCTAGTTGCTCTACCGGTGTTGGATCATCATTAGCAATAACTACAAAGGAACTACTAATTGGCGATGCTAATAATGCTTGAGCATCACTATCACTTAAATGTAGACAATCCCCTGCAGTTACTGTCTGCCCTTTACCCTCTAAATACAATATTTCTGGTTTTACAGCTAATAATCTATAACTCATCCAAACCTCTTAATTACTGACTAGGGATTCTTAACGTTGTTAACTACCGTTAGATAGCTCTTACTTGTGTTTAAAGTTCTAGCGGCTCCAGTGCCTTCATTAAAATTGATAACAAGAGTAGCAATATGTAACGAAGCACAATCACGTAAAAGGGCTAAAGAGTTAGAATTTACGTAGGGAGGATAAACACTGCCTATATAAACTCTTTTTTCAACAATATTCACTTGGAAGTTGCTAGCAGTTACCTTAGGAGCTACTTGGTTACCCCAGTGGCGATTTTTACCTTTTTGTGAAGGAACAATAGGAGCTTGGAAAATCAGATCGTTAATTGGGTCATTAGCAATAGATTGTTGCCAAGAACTACCAGAAGTTCTTTTAAAGAAAGCATTAGCAATTAAATATTCATCTAAATCAGCACACTGCACTGCCCAATCTCCCTCTGATACGAAATCACCGTTCAATAAGGTACTTGGTCTAGTAGACCCAATATAGGGTACAACTCGTCGGCTAGGGTTAAGAATAATGTAATAGTAATTGTCTCCTACAACTGCATTTGTAGTAGGCACCGCTAAAGTTACTTCAGAGGCCAAAGTTGATAGTTGACTATCTAAATAAGCTGACCCAGGTGTAATTACTACCTCTTGTGCTGGAGGAGCGGTTAAATTACCAGCTGTAGCAGTCCAGCTTGGTACTAAACCCGAGTAAATAGATGAGTAGGGATAGTAGCTAAGCCCCATCCCTCTAGATTCAGGATATAAATCTTTTAAATAACGAAAACCAGGTGCTACCTGTAATTCAATTGGAGTGGTCATTTAAACCTCTTTATAGTTATGGTTATAATGTTTATAAGTATATATACTGCTGCATAAAACCTAGTTTTAT
>NBNH01000304.1 GCA_004379115.1 Actinomycetales bacterium mxb001 | reverse complement strand
GGCCGATCCGGATGCGCTCGTCGTCGATATCAATCTCGGACCGGGTGCTGACGGCCTCGAACTCGCCAATGCGCTGCGGTCGCAAGCCCCCTACCTTGCTGTGCTCGTGCTCACGCGCTTCCCGTCTCCAGCAGTCGCGGGCATGAGCGACCGCACGCCACCACATGCCGCCTTCCTCAGCAAGGACGCCGCGTCCGATCCAGCGGTGATCGTCGCGGCGCTGGAGTCCGCGCTCAACGACGAGGTGCCGATCATCACCGGCATCGCACCCGACAGTCCGCTCGCACGCCTGACGCCCGCGCAATTGGCGGTGCTGCGCATGGTGGCGGAAGGCTGGACCAATGCCGAGATAGCGGCTCAGCGCGGCAGCACGTTGCGCGCCATCGAAAAACTGACCCACCGAGCCATCGTCGCCCTCGGCATCCCCGACGACGCGCGCCGCAACGCCCGAGTCGAGGCCGTGCGCATGTACGTCGCCGCATTCGGTGTGCCGACCCCCCGAGATGACTGATCAGGCGCGCGAGCCTCGGTCGACTAGCGCGTGGTGGATCGCGCTGGGTGGCCGCAACGCCATCTCCCTGTGGTCGTGGCTGCTGCCCACCCTCGCCGCCCTAGCCTTCACCATTGTCTTCGAGGTTCCGGCCTTCGACTATCGCCTGTGGCCGCGCATCACCCTGGTGCTCGCTGTGCAGGTCCTGCTCATCCCTCTACTCCTCGCGGGCCACGTCCTCCTTCGCGCGCAGAGTCATCCACGTCCATGGCTAGGCCTTGCGATCTTCGTCGCGCTCGGCCTTGCCCGGGGGCTCATGGTCGACAGTCTTGCCCCCTTCATTGAGCCGATCGCCCGCGATGCCCTCGCCTATCAGCTCGCTCTCAACGCGACCTACGCTTTACTTACGCTGCCCTTCATTGCCGTCATCGTCGACTCCGTTCGGCGTTACCGTGCGCTGCGTGCAGCGGTGCGCGATGAGGGACTGCGCTGGCAGCGCGCGCTCGGCAATGCAGAGGCGGACTTCGCCCGCGAATACGCCACTTATCGGGAGAAGGTGAACAGCGAGGTGATGACTCGGGTCATTCACCTCCAAGACGAGATCGCCGCGATGGCGCGCGAAGCCGCAGGAACCGGGGCGCTTGCCGGTGCGGATGAACTGCGTCGGCTGTCGGCTGAGGTCGTGCGCCCGCTGAGCCACGAATTGATCCTGGAGCCGACGAGGATCACGGTCGTCCCGACGCCCTTCGCCTCGACGCCACCACGCTGGGAGATCCGCGACGTGCTGAGGGAGGCCTCACGGGCGCCCATGACAGGCTGCTGGGGCGTGTGCGCGGTCATGGGCCTGCTTGGGCTCGTCGGCCTTTCGCTCTACGGTTCGGTGCCCCTGCTCGTCGTCAACCTCGGCTGGGACCTGTTCATCTTCGGCGTGGTTCCCGGTGCGATAGCCCGCGTCGCCGAACGCGCCTGTGGGCGCCTGCCGGTGACCGGAGCGTGGGTCGCGAGCGTCTGCCTCTGGGCGGCCCTCAGCCTGGTCGGCGTGTTGGGCACGGCGGCACTCATGGATCTCGCGACGGGGTCGGGCGTCGTGTTCTGGGGAGCGGCCATCCTCTACGTCGCGCTGTCGGCGCTCACAGTGATCAGCCTGGCGGGTTTTCGGCGCCAGCGCGATCTCCAGGATGAACTCGGCGAGCTACTCGCTCGAGAGGAGGCCGTGGCCTCGCGCCTCATGATGCGTATTGATCACGAGCGTCGCGAACTCGGCCTCGTGCTCCACGGGTCCGTCCAGGCGAGCCTGACTCGCGCAGCCATGGCACTCGACAAGTGGGGCGACTCGCTCGATCCCGGTGCCTTGCCCGAGGTCGTCGACGAGGTGCGCAATGCCCTCGACTCGATTGTCGGGGCTCTCGACACCCACGATCCCCGCAGTAGCGGCCTTGACGTCGTCGTGCGCGATCGCCTACGGCTATGGGAGGGGGCGGTGACGTGCTCATGGTCGGTTACCTCCGATGCCGTCCAGGCCATCGATGGCGCCGCAGCCAAGGACATCGGGGACATCGTCGGCGAGGCGGTCACCAATGCCGTCCGGCACGGCCAGGCCGACGAGGTCCGTGTGGACGTGGCCCTCGACGGGGCCCTGGTGGTCGTGCGTGTGCGCGATAACGGCACCGGGCCCGTGGGGGCCCGCCACCCGGGGGCAGGCCTGAGTCTGCTGGCCAGGGCTGGCATCCCGTGGACATTGGAGCGGGTCGGGGCCTGGACTCAGTTCACCGTCCGAGTGCCGGGCGGTGTCCTAGAAACCGAACAGGAGCGGGTATCGGACGTCCGTCGGCCCTAGCGTGCCCGCGTGACTACCGCCACCGCACCCCAGGCCATCTACTCACTGACCGTGCACGTCTTCGTGCGCAACGACCAGGAGGCCGCCTTCCACGATCGTCTGCCAGCGATCAACGGCCGGTGCGCCGGCGTGTCGGGATTTCTCGGAATGGGCGCCGATGCTGACCAGCCGGGACCGCAATCCACGCGCTGGGCCTTGAGCTACAAGTTCGCGAGCACGCAAGGCCGCGACGAGTGTCGCGGGATCCTCGACCAAGCGTTCAGTGCCGAGAGCGATCTGCTGACCGCGCCGCCGGTCTTCGATGCTGCTGATCGCGGGGATCAGCGTCGGCCCGTCGAAGTGATAACCGCCCACATCCCACCGGCACAGGGGGAGCATTACGCCGCACTACGCGAGGAAGTGGACACGATCGTTGCGGCAGCACCGGGATTCGTCAGCCTTGAGGTCTATCCGCCGGCATCGGGCGACGACACCTGGGTCACGATGGTCACCTTCGACTCCCAGCAGAACCTCGATGCCTGGTACGCCTCCCCGAAGCGCAAGGCCGTCGTGGCGAAGATCCACGCCCTGGCGCCCGACGAGGTTCGCACGTTGCCGACGGGATTCGGCCAGTGGTTCTCGGTTAACGCCGTGGGCATGGTCCAAACGCCGGCCTGGAAGCAGGCGATGACGGTCCTGGCTGTGCTCTTCGCGATGGTGTCAGTCCTCAACTTGACCGTCGGCGATGCCGTGGGCCAGGGCTGGACGATCGATGGACAGCCCATCTACCGGGGGCTCGGCCTGCCCTTCCCCATCGTTGTCTTCATTGGTAACGCGCTCGGCACGATCCTTCTCACGTGGGTGCTCATGCCTATCGTCACCAGGCTGCTCGCTTGGTGGCTCGATCCGGGTGCGACCCGAAGGCAGACGATCACCGGGGTCGTCCTTCTGCTGATCATCTACGTGGTCGAGGTGACGATTTTCACCACGATCTTCCGAACCCTCGGGATCTAGAGAACGCCCGTCACGGGTTCCACGGACCCTTGCGCGGCGATACCGGGTCATGCATGGGGTCTCCCGGCACGGCCCGGGCGCTCTCGACGTTCTCGCGAATCCGCTTGTTAGAAGGAGCGGTCGGCGCGCCGGTGGGAAGAGGGTCCGGGTGCAAGTCGGCCACCTTCTCCGGAGTGGCAGGGATGCAGGGCAGCGGCAGGCCGGTAGCCGCACGCAGGGCGGCCATCACGGCGGGCGGGCCCTGCACGTGCGGCAACTCAGCGATACCGCGCATGCCGTAGGGGATGCGCGGCTCGGGGTACTCCAGGAAAGCGACGTCGATCGGTGGCGCGTCGATCATGGTCGGCACGAGGTACTCGTCCCACGTGCGGCGCGTGGGCACTCCATCGACATAAGGAAATTCCTCCATGAGGGCCAGTCCGAGTCCCATGAGGACACCTCCGGCGATCTGGCCGGTCGCCTGCGCAGGATTCACGGTCCGGCCGACATCCTGCACGACGTTCATGTGCACCACGCGTACCAGGCCGAGTTCGCGATCGACGTCGACGGTGCACCGGGTCGCCGAGAAGTTGAAGGTGACGTGCATGGGTTGGCCAGGCTGACGACCCTCGAGCTCCCACGTCTGCCGCTGCGCGAACCGCTCAGTCGCCTGGAAGACCAGATGCATGCCAGCGTCCGACACCGTCATCAGTCTCGTGCCATCCTTGAGTACGACGTGGTCGTCGCGGATGTCAAGGTCCTTCTCATCGTGGCCGTATTCGCGTGAAACGAACCGCAGGAAGCGCTCTTTGACGGTGGCCGCCGCCATGGCCACGGCGCCCCCGGACGTCATCGTCTGCAACTGCCCGTCGGTAGTGGACCCGTCTGCCATCCCCGAGTCGGATCCGGTGATGGTGACCCTGCTGATGCCGAGCGTGGTCTGCACGATCTGCTCGGCAATCGTCTTGAAGCCCTGGCCGACCTCGGCCGCCGCGCACTCGATGACGGCCGCGCCGTCGCGCAGGGTCACCAGCGCCGTCGAGTTCACTGGGGCGCCCTCGGAGAGGCACACGTTCTTGGCCACGGAGGAGGTGCCGGTGGCGCGTACGACATCCCGCGGCCGGGTCGGGGTGGCGATCCCGCCGGGCAGGCCGATGCCAGACGCAGTATCGGCTAGGGGCGCTGGCTGCGCGCCTTGGCCACTGGCATCGATCAGCTCGCGCACGGGAGCAGGGGAGTCCATCACCTGATCGAAGGTCCAGGTGTCCCCCTCCTTCATGGCGTTGCGGCGACGGAGCTCGGCACCGTCCATGCCTAGTGCGCGCGCCAGCGCGTCGAGATTGGACTCCGAGGCATACATCGGCTCAACGACGCCGAATCCGCGCAATGATCCACACATGCCGTTGTTGGTGCCGACCGACCATCCCTCAATGTGCGCGTTGGGGATGTTGTAGGGCCCCTGGAGCAGGCTGCTGCCGTTGCCGATGCCGGGTCCGTTGGTGTTGCTGTAGGGACCGTCCTCGTGGATGACCTTCCCCTCGATTTTGACGATCTTGCCGTCCTTGGTCGCGTGATGGCGTACCCAAATCCGAGTGGGATGACGGTGGTAGCGCGCGAGGAAGGCCTCCTCGCGCGAGTAGAGGAACTTCACGGGCCGTTCGGTGTGCAGGGCCAGTAGAGCGCCGTGGATCTGCCACGACAGGACGAACCGGCCGCCGAAGGATCCGCCGACGCCAGAGTTGATGACGAGCACGCGCTCGGGCGGAAGTCCCAGCGACGCCGCCACCTGGGCTCGGTCGCTGTGCACCCACTGCGTTGCCCCGGTGATGATGACGCCGCCGCGGCCATCGGGTTTTGCGATGCCGCTGTCGAGGCCCAGGTAGGAGTGGTCCTGACGTGGAGTCGTGTAGACGCCCTCGACCTGGACGTCGCCCACCACGGTGGGGTCGCCGTGCGTGTAGTCGACGTGGCGGTAGACGTGCCCGTCCTCCAGTGCGCGCATCATGTCGATGAGCGGGTCGAGGACCTCGTACTCGACGACAATGGCGTCGAGGGCACGTCGGGCGATCTCAGGGTCGTCGGCGGCCACGATAGCGATGGGCTCGCCGACGTAGTTGACGATGTCGTCGGCCAGCACCGGGGTGTCGCGGTTGATGGCGCCGTAGCGGTTGTCGGGCACGTCCCAGCCGCCAAGCACCGCGTGTACGCCGGGCATCGCCTTGGCCGGATTGAGGTCGACGCGCACCAGCCGCGCGTGCGGGTGAACTGAGCGCAGCGTGGCACCCCACAGCATGCCGGGCTCGGCGGCATCGGGGGCGAACTCGAATTCGCCCCGCGCCTTGGCGGCCGCATCGGGTCGTCGGCGCGAAGTGCCGATGCCGACGGCGCCCGGATCGGTGCGCAGATCGTTCCTCATCGCTTGCTCGCCTCCCGGATTCCCGTGATCAGGCTGCCGTACGCCGTGCAGCGGCAGAGGTTGCCGCACATGCCTTCACGCACCTCGTCGTCGGTGGCATTTGGATGGTCGGCGATGAAGGCGGAGCCGGCGAGCACCATGCCGGGCAAGCAGTAGCCGCATTGCACATCGCCGGCAGCCACCAGTGCTTCCTGGAGCGGAGTGAGCGAGCCGTCAGCGGGGGAGTACCCCTCGATGGTCGTGACGTTGCCTTGGACGTCGGCGGCGAGGGCCACGCAGGAGTTGATCGGCCGCCCGTCGAGCAGCACCGTGCACGCGCCACAGGACCCGGTCTCGCACGACTGCTTCGTGCCGGTCAGGCCTAGTCGATAGCGCAGGACCGACAGGAGCGTCTCGAAGTACCAGGCGTCGTCGACGTGATACGCGGTGCCGTTGACCTGCAGGTTGAGGCTGATCCGCTCGTCATCCATGATGCTGCTCCTCTGTCCAGGCCTCGACGAGGCGGCGTCCCATCACGGTGACCGCGTGGCGTCGGTAGGTGGCCGTCGACCGGTCGTCGGTCACCGGATTGCTCGCCTCGGCCAGTAGTCGCCCGTACTCCGCCGCTGCTGCGTCCGTGGTTGTCTGGGCGTCCCAGTCGATGGCTGCTGTGAGGAAGTCGTCAGCTGCAGGAGCGGCGAGGGCGGAATCCCCTACACCACCGAGCCCCGTGCGCACTGACCGTGCCGTCGGATCGATCGACACCGCGACGCTGGCGATGGCGTAGCCGGGGCCGTTGCGGGGAGCCACCCTGGTGTAGCGCTGGAAGCCGCTGCGCTCCGGCAGGATCACCGAGACGACGATCTCGCCGCCGGCAAGACCCTCGCTGACGAACTCCCGCATCGATCGACGACGAGTGCCTCCGGCTCCCGCGCTCTCGACGGCCGCGTCGAGAGCCAGGAAGCAGGGGGAGAGCGTATGTGCCGGACGTCGATCGGCGATGTTGCCGCCCACCGTCGCACGATTGCGGATCTGGGGGGTCGCCAGCGAGCGCAGGGCCACATCAAGCAGGGGGGATACCTCCGCGTCAAGAAGGTCGCGCAACGTGGTCTGCGCGCCGATGCGAACGCCGCCGCCGTCTCGAGACACCCCCGACAGATCGACGATCCCGGACAGGAGGAGGTAAGAGGCTGGTCCGTCAATCCCTCGGGAGCGTTCGGCAACGACGAGAGTGCCGCCTCCCACGACGCGGGCGCCCGGGTGCACGGCTAGGGCGCCGGTCGCCTCCTTGATGGTCGTGGGTCGCAGGACCCTCGGCGTGTGCGCCACGGCGGTTGTCATCGCGCCTCCCTACGGCCACGGTGCGTTGCCGCGCCATCGTGGACGGTGGACGACAGCGGAGACCTCGTCATGGGCGGCTAACCGCCCATGACGGTCAGCCGGAGGAACCCCCCTTGGCCTGCTGCTGGAGCAGATCGCGAATCTCCTCGAGCAGTTTGACGTCGGGGAGACGAGTGTCGACACCGCCCTGGCCCGTCATCGCGCGGTACTTGTTCATCGGCGCGACGAAGAGGAAGT
>NBNH01000303.1 GCA_004379115.1 Actinomycetales bacterium mxb001 | reverse complement strand
GGGTTCATCGGCTCGCACTACGTGCGCGGCCTGCTCGATGGGTCACTCGGTGTCGATGCCGAGCGCGTGCACGTGCTCGACAAGCTGACGTACGCGGGCAACCTGGCCAATCTCGCTCCCATTGCCGACGATGCTCGCTATTCCTTCGTGCAGGGAGACATCTGCGATGGGGATCTGCTCGATGAGGTGATCCCCGGCCATGATGTCGTCGTCAACTTCGCCGCCGAGACACACGTCGATCGCTCCATCCACGGGCCCCAGGACTTCGTCCTCACCAACGTCGTAGGCACCCAGGCGGTGCTCGATGCGTGCCTTCGTTACGCCATCCCGCGCGTCGTTCACATCGGCACCGACGAGGTCTACGGCTCGATCGACGTCGGGTCCTGGACCGAGGACTCCCCGCTGCTGCCCAACTCCCCCTACGCCGCATCCAAGGCGTCCGCCGAGCTCCTGGCCCGCGCGTACCACCGCACCTACGGGCTTCCGGTATCGACGACGAGGTGCTCCAACAACTACGGCCCCCATCAGTTCCCCGAGAAGGTCATACCGCTCTTCGTCACCAACCTCATCGATGGGGCGAAGGTGCCGCTCTACGGTGACGGGCTCAATGTGCGTGACTGGCTACACGTCGATGATCACTGCCGCGGTATCCAGATCGTCGTCGAACGCGGCGAACCGGGTGCGTCGTACAACATCGGTGGGGGTGAGGAACTCACCAATCGTCAACTGACCGAGGTGATCTTGCGCCACATGGGGCGTGACTGGGACTCCTCGGTGGAGCAGGTGCCTGATCGCCTCGGACACGATCGTCGCTACAGCCTCGACGACAGCCGGATTCGCGCCCTCGGCTACGCGCCATCGCGCACCTTCGACCAGGGCATCGAGGAGACGATTCGCTGGTACGTCGACAACCCCGGATGGTGGCGACCGCTGAAGGAGTCCGCATGAGCCTGTTGCCTCCCACCGAGAAGACGATGTTCGGCCAGCCCCGCGCTCTTGCCACGCTGTTCTTCACCGAGATGTGGGAGCGCTTCTCCTACTACGGCATGCGCGCGATCCTCGTGCTCTACCTGGTGGCCCCGCCCGATGGCATGACCCCTCCCGGAGGTGGTCTGGGCTTCTCCACGCCCGATGCGGTAGCCATCTACGGCACGTATTCGTCACTCGTCTACCTGCTGCCGCTCGTCGGCGGCTGGGTCGCTGATCGCCTGACGGGGCCACGTCGATCGGTCCTCTATGGGGGCATCACCATCGCCGTGGGCCACTTCATCATGGCCGTGCCGATCGAGGCGATGTTCTGGAGTGGCCTGCTCATCATCGCCATGGGCACCGGCCTGCTCAAGCCGTGCGTGAGCGCGATGGTCGGAGATCTCTATGCCCCCGACGACACCCGTCGCGACGGTGGCTTCTCGATCTTCTACATGGGCATCAACCTGGGCGCGTTGCTCGCGCCCTTCATCATCGGCACGGTGGGCCAGGACGTGAACTGGCACCTGGGCTTCGCTCTCGCGGGCGTGGGCATGCTCATCGGCCTGGCCCAGTACATCGCGGGGTGGAAGGGCCTCGGCGACGTCGGCAAGGCCGTGCCCAACCCCGCCAGCCCCGCAGAGAAGCGGAAGGCCGGATTCCAGACCCTCTTCGTCATCGTCGCTGTGGCGGTGGTCTTCCTCGCGGATCACTTCATCTTCGGCGGCTTCGATGTCGCCGACCTGACGATCCTCTTCACGATCGTGGTCCTGGGGATTGCCGTCTTCTACTTCATCCGACTGTTCCGGCAGCCCAATCTGACGGCCATCGACAAGAGCCGACTGCGCGCGTTCCTCTATCTCTTCCTCGCGGCCGTCGTCTTCTGGGCGATCTACGACCAGGGTGGCTCGACCATCAACCTGTTCGCCGAGAAGTTCACGAATACCGACCTGGGTCCGTTCACCATCCCCGTGAGCTGGCTGCAGTCGATCAACCCGATCTTCATCATCATCTTCGCCCCGATCTTCGCGGCGATGTGGACCAAGCTCGCTAACCGGGCGCCATCGACACCGATGAAGTTCGCCATCGCGCTCTTCGGCGTCGGCATCTCGTTCCTCATCATGGTGCCGGCTGCCATGCAGGCGGAGAACTCGGAGAAGTCAGCGGTCTGGTGGATCGTCGCCGTGTTCTTGACCCAGACGTGGTCTGAGCTCCTGCTATCTCCCAACGGCCTGTCGGTCACCACCAAGCTCGCTCCCGCGGGACTGCTGAGCCAGATGCTCGCCGTATGGTTCTTGGCGACCGCGGTCGGCGACTCCGTGGGCGGTCAGTTGGTGAGGTTGATCGACGTGGTGGGCTGGACCGGCTACTTCATCGTCTGCGGCATCGGCACGGTCATCCTTGGCGGACTCTTCCTACTGGTCGTACCCAAGCTCAAGAAGCTGATGGATGGCGTGCGCTAGCCGCGCTTGACCGGAGCTTTCAGGTAGTCGTCGAGGTTTGCCGGACGCAATCCCTTGGCGCGCGCGGCGCTCACCGCGACCTTGAGGTCCCAGGCCAGGTTGCCGGTGTAGTGCAAGAGGATGACCGAGCCGGGGACCAATCCACTTCCAGTCGCGGTCGACAGTCGTCCGTTGTCCACGACGGCGTCCCACATCACGATGTCGGTGATGCCGCACTTGCTGACTACGGAGTGCAGAGTGCTCCCGCGGGGGCCCGCACCGTAGGGCGGACGCAGCATCCATGGCTTGGTGCCAAAGCGGTCGCGGAACGACGTCTGCACGGGGCACACCTGGCGGTGAATAAGCGACCCATCCGAGGTGTCCAGGCTCGCATGCGTGGTCGTGTGGTTCTGGATCGATCCCCACCGGCTGATGCGCTCGAAGTAGCGCGCCTTGGTGTCGGTGACCTGACTGGAGGTCAGGAAGCTGGTGATGGGAATCGAGTGCTTCTCGACGTAGTCGAGGGCCTCTTTCGGCGTGACGATGCCGTCATCGATGGTGATGAAGACCACCGGATCCTTCGTCTTGACCTGGTAGGTCACGCGCGGGTCGTTCGTGCGCAATGAGCGGGGCGCGGATCGGGGCTTGATGACGGTGGTGATCTCGGAGATCGTCGTCGTGATGGTGCCGATGACCTCTCCGGGCACGAGTGCGTAGGCGCCCAGGGCGCCGTTCAGCGTCAGGACCGTGGGCGAATCGCGGGTCAAGAGCAGGTTGCCCGACAGCACGGTGGACCGCGTCGTGGTCGTCACCCGTCCCTTGACGACCTTGCGCACCGGCCGGTCCTGCGAGGTGACGGACTCGGTACGCAGGAGGTCGACCTTGCCCAGGGGTGTTGTCGCGTCGACGTCGGCCGATTCGCCTCGACGGATGATCAGGTCGGTAATGGGCACCTTGGCGCCGGTCGGACCGACGAGCACGATGCCACCGCGATGATGGATTGCGGACCCGGTGACCTTCGCTGCCGGCCACACGAGGTCGCCCGACACGGTGTCGGCTGGCGGCCGGACCACCAGGCTCACGCCGAGTGAGTCCCAGCGCGCTACCACCGAATCATCAAGGGTGATGACAGTCGTGCCCTTCACGGTCACGGTGGCGCCGGGCTCAGGGCGGGCAGGGGCCGATTGCGCGGGGAGG
>NBNH01000302.1 GCA_004379115.1 Actinomycetales bacterium mxb001 | reverse complement strand
AGTGTGCCCTGTCCGTAGGAGTACCAGCCCTGCGGGGTAAAGGGTGCCGGCACGGTGTAGTTGATACTATTTTCCTGGCCGAAGATCGTGCCATTCATCGTCAATTGCGGATACAGCACAGAGCCCACCGACTGTGACAGGGACTCTGCCCGACGCAAACGGGCCTGAGCCGCTTTTAAATCTGGTGCGTCGGCCAAACCCTCTTCTATCAGCTGATTCAACTGCGGGTCTTTGTATTTCTCCCACCAGCGGTCGGTCGGCCACTCGGATTCGGGCGCCTTGAATGTCTGACTGCTTTCAAAAGATTCCGGCGAGCGCGCATCGGCAACCGGGCTTAGCGTTGGCATTGGCGCGCACGCTGCCAGCAAAGAGATCAGGATGACCGCACCACCTAGCGCTTTATACATGCTTGGCATAGCGCATCACCCCTCTGCCATCTTGCTGAGTACGCTGGTCGCTGTGCGAATTTCGTCCTGCGTCAGAATCGACTTCATCCAGTCGCGGGTCATGATGACAATATCTTTCATGGCTTTGGTGACACAACGATTACCCGCTGCCGTCAGACGAACGGGTTTGACACGGTTATCGTTACGCGCCACAGATCGTTCGACGTAATTCTTTTCTTCGAGTAGATGGATGACCTTGGTGAGACCGCCCGAGGTAATCAGCACACGGTCCTGAATCTGACCCGGGGTCAGCTCATAGGGGGTCTCGGCATTACGCAGCGTCGCTAAAACATCAAACTCGGCCGGGGTCAGACCGTGCTGATCCCATACGGCCCGCGCCCGGGCATGCGCCACTTTGCGCGCCCGCTCCAGATTAAGGAATAGCGGCACGACCAACGGGTCATGCCCGACTGCCCATGCATGCATGTGTTCTTGATCTTCCATGGCGAGATATTAACTATCTTTCCAGAAAGATACAAGGCACAGGGTCAGCAATGCCCGATAATCAAGCGCAGCGTGTTCCATCAAGGGACAGCAAATTATCGGGAAAGCGCCCAAGTATCGCGGGCGATCACGGCCTCTTCATCCGTAGGTATCAGCCACACACCGACACGGCTATCGGCCGTCGACAACTTGCACGCACCCGGCCCCGGTGACTGATTCAGCAACGCGTCAATGGCTACACCCGCCCAGGCAAGCGCCTGGCAAGCTTTCGCCCGAATCGATGCCGAATGCTCGCCGATTCCGGCGGTAAAAACAATACCATCCAGACCCTGGATTGCCGCCATGGCAGCACCGGTCTCTCGAGCCAACATATAAACAAAAAGATCAATGGCCAGCTGCGCATCTCGCGTTGTTGCGTTTTCCAGATCTCGCATGTCATTAGAGAGTCCGCTGACGCCCAGTAGGCCGGATTCTTTGATGATCAGCGTCTCAACATCGGCGGCGGTCATCCCCAGCTGCTGGATCAGATAAAGCGCAATCATCGGATCCAGCGATCCGGTTCGCGTGCCCATCATTAGCCC
>NBNH01000301.1 GCA_004379115.1 Actinomycetales bacterium mxb001 | reverse complement strand
ACTTAAATCAGCTTCAGATAAATCAGTATAGTTTAAGTCAGCGCCACTTAAATCAGCTTTTTTCCAGTTACCACTTAACTTTGCACCGGATAAGATAGCACTTGATAAGCGGGCACCATAAAAGTCAGCGCCGTTTAAGTTAGCACCAGTTAAGGTAGCACAACTAAAATCAGCTCCAAAGACATCAGCGCCGTTTAAGATAGCATTATCTAAATTAGCGCCTGTTAAGTTAGCCCAAGTAAGATTAGCATTACTTAAATTTGCACCTGTTAAACTGGCTCCAGTTAACTTTGCGCCACTAAAATTAGTACTGCTTAAATCAGCGCCACTTAAGTCGCAGTTGCTTAAATCACGATTGCTTAAATCCATAGTTCCTTCAACCTTTAATGCCTATATACAATTGGATATTATCTGTTTAGCAATCTCATCAAATTGTCTTCCTAGCCGTTCTATTTGTTCAAGCTGGTCAATTGTCCAACTACCTCTATCCTGAAGGGTTTTAAGAGGTCTAAAATTCCCCAATTGAGAAACTGGTACATTGTGCCAGATGCTATTTTGCACTAAGACGTTCATGTCTTCAATTTGTCCAATTTTATAGCTGGTTGGTAAATTCATACAAATAGAGTCCTTTAACTTAGGGACTAACCTTTGCGATACGGAGTTTGCTATTTTGTCGTGATGGGTTTTATCAACTGTAACAAAGTCCTGATTTCTAGTATCAAAGCCGTTAAATACCCAGCCAGCAAACTTTGGAGATCCAATATTGTCATATTTTGAAAGCTGCGGGTTTGCCCGCTTAAACCGAGTAAAACCACTTTTCCAATCCTCAAAAAATCCTGGTAGCATTTCACCGATAAGACCCACGCAATAGGCACTATAAAGGTCTGAAGTACAAGGAACTATAAAATAGTCCGAGGAATAAAGAGCAGCCCTTACAAGTGCGCCAAAAGATGGGGGAAGATCAACTAACGCATAATCGTAGAGCTTCTGCCCCTTCCTCTCTGCTTCTTGGTTTGCGAATGAAAGCATATCTCGAAGTACAATATATTTCACCACACCAATACCTGTTAGCAAATCAGAACCAACACTTAGGGACTCAGCATAAACATTAAGCCAAAAGTCACCGGCTACAAGCTCTGCGTCCTGGTGAGTATTTTTACCTTGATGACTAAAAAACTCAAACCCTTTTGTATTCTGAATGAAGCGCTGTAAGTAGGCTCTAATTGTTGTACCGTAAGAAGCGTTGAGGGTAGGCAAGGTCTCTGTAAAAACGTTTGTTCCTAGAACTGCTAGTGAAAGATTGCATTGAGGGTCGAAGTCGATCATTAGAACCCGCTTGTTATTTCGCGCAATAGAGTCTGCCAGATTCCACAGAAGAGTAGTTTTTCCTACTCCGCCCTTGTTATTGAACAAGGAAATAATTTTTGTCATAATTGATTCCTCCTGCGTTTTGTGATTTTCACTAAAGGAAGTCACTTTTCAAGGCAGACTTTTCTGCTTCAACCACTCCTTTCTAGAAAAGAGTGGTTTTAAAAGTAGTATCTAATTTACCTTTTCTTGACCATTTTCTGCTCTTTTTTCGCTCGGCTGAAGACCTATTGAGTTTTCAACGTCGAATGGCATTAAAGGTTCAGAGGGAGGTTCTGAGGAGGGTTCAGAGGGGGACAGAGATTTGCCGCCATAGAATTCAGCAAAAGCTTTCATATCAGAGGGTATATCAACTAATAAGTCAGCCTTTACAGTACACTTAAAACCCATTTGCAGACCAAGCTGCATAAATTCAACAAGTTTGTGTTGTTTATCGAATTGATATAGCATAAAGTTAACCAGTAACTTAATTAAATATACCGCATACTTTAAGCTACAGAGGCCTCTAAATTAATATTGTTAGATGTTTAGAAGCAGAACTTAATTCAATTACGGCTAAAGAGCCACAAGCAGGTATAAGGAAGCAGGGAGCTATCTAAACTGCTAGCTTTAAGCATATCTTTTTTACAGCCGACATAGTCTTGTAAGTAGGCTTTTAGTTTAGCGCGTTCGAAGTAAGCGTTAGCGTTATTAGAGTCATAAGAGAGGCAGGTATTAAAGTCTTGTAAAGCCTCCTCAAGACGTTCAGGGAACTGACTATTTAAAAAACCGCGAGTAAAGTAGAGATTAGAATCTTGTTGTTTTCTAGTTATGTGGGAGGTTAAATCGTTTATAGCTTGGAGGGTATTTTTGTTTTTTGTAAGGCTTTCAAGACGGTTTTGATAGTAAAGGTGAATTTCCTGGTCATCGATACAATCATAGGTAATAGAATCGAAGTTACGAGCGGAGTAATAGTCTTTTAGAGCTAAAGAGGTATTTTTTAAGAAGTAATAGCAAGTACCTCTGAGGGAGTAAGCCTCTTTAAAGGGGTGTAGAGATATAAGGGTATTTAGGTCAGAGATAGAAGAGGAGAAATCGCCCAAATAGGCGTAGCAGGAGGACCTATTAAAAAGAGAGCTATAGTCAGAGGGGTTGCGAGTAATAATTTCGGTGTAATCAAGAATAGCCAATTCAAACATTTTTTTATCTTGATACACACAAGCTCTATTATAGTAAGCTTCAAAGAAATTAGGGTTTAAAGATAGAGCCTCACTGAATTGTTCAATAGCGGGGTTAAGCTTACGCATTTCATAGTAAGTAAGGCCGCGATTAAAGAAGATATTAGGGTCAGGGTCAAGAAGGATAGAAAGAGAGTAGGACCAGAGTGCGTCGGAATAGAGTTTAAGTTGAGATTGAATTATAGCGAGGTTGCTAATAAAATAAATCTCATTAGGGTTGATATAAACTAGAAGTTTATAAAGAAGTAGTTTAGCGTAGAGGAGTAAGGTCAACATAAGCGCGGGGCTACCTTTAACAAACAGTGATTTTAGGGTACTTTAAGCAAGAAGATAAAAACCCAACTTGCTTAATGCAATTTAGTAGAAGTTAGAAATAAGAATCGAGAGAATCTGAGTAACCCTTAATAATAAGAGTAGAGGCTAAAGTGGAAAGATAACTAATAGCCTCTTGGCAGCAGATATAAAGGTCTATGAGGGTTAACATCTTTCGTTCCTTAACAAAAGAGTGTTTAATATCGCAGTTTTCGATAAAATGTATTGGGTTCCCGTCTAACAGGCGGGAAAGTTTTAGTTCATTATTGAAATGTTTACGAACTAAATCATTACCTATAATGCGATAGTATTGGTCTTTTGTAAAGAAATGGAGATAGTAATAGTACTCAAAGACATTAGGTTGTAGTTTTAGACCTTCTTTCAAGCATTCAATACCTTCAGAGGTTAGATTCTTGAAGATAAATTTAAAAGAGGAGAAGAGGTAGTAGTTTGGGTTAGAGGGTTCCAAAGTAAGTTCTTGAGCTTTTATAAAAGTATAGGTAAGAAGCTCAGTGCGAACTTTTTTACATTCTTCTACTAGAGTGCGGAAGTGAATTACAGCCGCCGGGCTACCATTAGTCATTATACAAAGCATATACAGACTACAAATTACTATATCAGAGTAGTCTGTACAGTAGTAGTCACAACTGTATACATTATTAACTACACTAAGCAAATTATTAATAGCGCAGCTGGTAGTACTCTGTCTTATAAAAGAAGTGTATCCATTTAAAAAGAATACGTGATAGTTATTAAAGCTGACATCACTGTTGTACAAGAACTCAATCGATTTTGTAAAATATGTATGAGCCTCTTCTATTAAATAGCAAGAAGTCTTAGACTTAAAAGTCCGTTCAGGATCTACTGCAAAGGCTTCTTTTAAGTAAATACAGCCCAGCTGAAAATAGACTATATAAAGCAACATAACATCGCTGGGTTTGTCTTTATGCGAAGCTATAAAGTCCAACGGTAATGTCTCTCTATTACTGTCTAAATAGTCTTTTAAGCAATTCTCTTCAGCCTGAATCTTGGCTTTTAGTATCGAGTAGGCTTCACTAAAAGGTAGTTCATGTAAACTAGAAATATTATCTGGAAATGGGTAGTTTAATAGCGAAGTCCAATAACTACCATCGTCTTTGTGGTCATCATGCGTTAAATCAAAATACTCTATCTTCTGCTTTAGACTTTGATTAACTATTTTCTCAGCTATTAGATGTAGGTGGTTGTTCATAGTTTTATTTAGCGTTTATGTGTGGGGTATAAAAAAAGGACAGAAAAAGAAAATTAAATATAGCCCGAGCCGGGGGGCTATATTTCATAAGAAGTCAACTATTCTAGAACGTTACTCTCATAGACAGCTTCTTTAAGTGCCTCAGAATAACCTTCAATAGAAATTATCTTCTCTAAGCACTCTTCATAAGATGAAGCAACAATTCTGTGAACATGTTTATTAAATCGTACGATGTATGTCTTCATAGCTTATTTTCCTAGTTCAAAAGTGGTAATGGTTTCATACTTTTCTACATGTGAGTCAAAGAAAAAGGTCTCACAATCATCGGAATCCTCAAGATCGGCTGTTGGATTGATAAACTCAGCGCGGGGCTGCACTTTATCCTCTATATACTCAGTCTCTAACTCATTTGGTTCTAGCATATATTACTTGTCAGTTGTTTTAGTCTTTTATAGGAACAAAGTTAAACAGTAAGCAGGTACTTAATGTGATTAACTTCTAATGGCCTTAAAGGTATAAACACAGCCGCGCGGCTACCTTTACTCCACTGTAGCTCCACACTGCTTAGCCATCCTTAATAATTTAAAATCTGCTAGTACTAAGCACGGGTCTAAGTCATCAACATCTGCCTGCTTCCTATCCAGCGCGGCTAAAGTTACAAAGTCTAAAGCCTTACCTTCATTCTCAAATCTTAATCTCACTAGTAACATACTCAATACTTTAAATCCTTTTACTGTTTATCATTTCCTGTTCTTTTTTCTTTAAAGTCTCCCTCTAATAACCAACCTAACCTACTCAGCTTCTGATAAGTGGCCCAACCTTTACTCCCATTCTTTACGTCGTAATCAGGTTCGTAATTGTTAACCATGTAATACGGCTTCCAACTCGTTTCATCACCCTCCTTAACGTATAAGATCATCTCCCCAGATACATTACGAGACCAACTCATCCTCATATCTCTTAGCCTTTAACTACTGTTTAATACTACTGTTTAATACTAGTATATAAAATAAATGTAGCCGCCCGCGCGACTACATTTCTCTAAAACCTATTTTCTAACCGTTTGACAAAACCTACTAAAACCTACTAAAGTAGAAATGCTTAATAGTTCTTGTCTTTATAAAGGTAAAATCTTTACTGGTGCAACGGCTGCACTCACTATCCCCTCTACTGTATAAACATTGGGGAATACTTTTCTTACAATCTGTAAAGAACCCTTGTACTGTCCTACCAAATCTCAGACGTTACACGTCTGAATTATATATCTACTATTTATATTATTTGCCTTCTTTTATCTAACAGAAAATAAAACTACTGTTATGCCAAACTTAACCAATTAACCCCCACTTTATCCCCCGCGCGGCTACCTTTAATAACAACGCCCGCCGGGCTACATTTTATCACAACCCTCCCCTACTACCCTCCCTCACCTATCCCTAAACACCTACTCTAACCATTTTTACTATAATTCTCTTATATCACTACCCCTACTAACTCTTAACCCTATTAGCCCTCCTAGCTACTTCTCCTATACTAACCCCTATAAAACGGCACACAGAACGGCACATAAACACCTTACAGAACGGCACATAGAGCGGCACATAAACACCTTACAGAGCGGCACATAGGCGGCACATAAACACCTTACAGAACGGCACACAGGCGGCACATAAACACCTTACAGAACGGCACACAGGCGGCACATAAACACCTTACAGAACGGCACACAGGCGGCACATAAAC
>NBNH01000300.1 GCA_004379115.1 Actinomycetales bacterium mxb001 | reverse complement strand
GGCTGTCCACGCTCTTCAAAGAATACTTCTGGCCAGAGATGTGTTCTTTTTTGGGTTGGACCCCCTTGAGTTCAACCCAGATTTACCAGCAGAAGTAGCCCCGCTGCTGGTAGAGGCTGTAAAAGAGGGCTACCCACCCGAAGAGTGGGAAGTGGAAATCCCAGCGTACGCGCTGGAATTGTCACCTCTTCGGGTGATAGTACTTCTACGGCAATGGGCTGCTGTAGAAGCTAAATAAATAATTATAACCTCACCCCCTTGGGTGGGGTTTTTTTGTAAATTTATGCGGTGGATAAAGCCGCTTATAAAATGTTTTCTTTTTATATCCCCACCGGCGTAATAGCCGAGCTGGGGCTCTGCCATGACGGAGAAACCGTCAGCAAGCAGGTTCGCGTAAGCGACCTCGTTGCTAACAATAGGATCTCCGTCACAGAATACCATGACCTGGCCTCTGCAGGCGTGGTTTCTGTTGAAATATCGATGTTCACCTTTGTAGAGGTTGAAGAAACCCTACAGGGGTGGACATGCAAGTTTTACTCGCTGTCTACTCTCGCATATTTAACAGTTATCTTCCCAGGTGGCGTGCTGCAGCCCCTGGAGACTGGCAAGGAGTTGCAGCTCTGGCTGCCCGAGCCTCCACCCCGGGGGTATTTCTATAGAGTACTCCTGGTTAAAACCCGGGATGTGCTCCGGGAACGGGGCTACTGCCTGCAAGGCACCTCAAGGGTGTACAGCTTTTCCGAGGGGACTGTGACCCTAGAGGAGAATGAATTAAACTCTGAATGGGTCGAAATGGACCTGTTCAGAGAGCAGGACTATACTTGTAGGCGTTCGTACCTCGCCCAAGGGGGCAGGTATGAACTCTCTTTAGACTATATAAAGAGAGACTACAAGTAGAAAAGATAGCACTAGGCTAGTTCCCATGCTTAGTGCTTTCTTTTTAGTTTTTAACCTCACCCCCTTGGGTGGGGTTTTTTTGTTGTTTAGTAAGGGGACCGTATGGAAACCTT
>NBNH01000299.1 GCA_004379115.1 Actinomycetales bacterium mxb001 | reverse complement strand
TACCTTATTTGTACGCTCACAGGGTAAGCCGGGGGTCTAAATCTCAACAACTCCTGGCTTATACCTATACGTGGGCCTTCATAACCTCACCCCCTTGGGTGGGGTTTTTTTGTAGTTACCCCGTAGGAGGGGATGTATGACAGAGGTCCAGTATCGAATACCCCTAGCGGTAATTTCCGCGATGGGGTTGACCCATGACGGACAAACCGTCAGCAAGATGGTTCGCATCAACGACCTTCTCGCTGACGGTAAAATTAACATTAATGACTACCACGCGCTGGCATCGGCCGGCGTGGTAGTCCTGCCCTGGGTTATTTTCACATTTGAAACAGTCGAGGAGACGGCCAAGGGGTGGCTTTGCACCCACATGGAGCCGGATAAAAGTGCCTGGCTCCATACATATAGTTTTATAAAAAGCCTATTCACGGTTAGTGAATAGGCTTTTTGACCTCACCCCCTTGGGTGGGGTTTTTTTGTAAATTCATGCGGTGGATTAAGCCGCTAATAAAATGCACGAAATACACGAATTTAGTACAGGTATTAACTTTGAGCAGAGAGGTAATGGTTGGGTTTCTTTAGGGTTTACTGGGCAATATATGAACAGGACAATCAGGGATATTCCCAAAGTAGTAGAAAGGTCAATTGCCAACGAAGAATTTGCCCTAGTAGAAGGTTCATCTAGACAACAAGCAGCAATAATTGGCAGAGTATTAGGGAGCGGGGATGATATTTGGTCAGTGATAGCAGTTGTCACCAGGGGAGAAGACGAAGTAGGAAGAAGTGCCCCCTTTCATCGTTATTTCTTGTGTCAGGGGGACCATAAACTCCGGGTTATATTAGCCTGGTGGGAACAAAATAAGAGACCAATATTTAACCCCTTCGATTTTCAAGTCCTGGGTAGGCCGCATTCATTTGCTGGTGAAATACCAGCACCTCTCCCACTAGTGGGAGATATGGTTTTAGACCCAACCCCCCAGTATGACTTATACAGCATTAACGCACTAGCAATTAAAAAATGCAACTTGTCAAAGAATGGATTACCAGTATCCTGGGCAGTTAACGTAGAAGCATTGGCAAAACCAGAGAGATTTCACGTAATTCAGCCAGCATCAGAAAAAGCCGCAGAGAGGATAAAAAGAGCAATCGCCAGTACCAGTCAAGTTAAGATAAATACAGTAAACATTGATGAAGCCGCATTAAAATCTGCCATTAGAAGCCTAATACATAGTTCTCAAGTCAAACCCGAAGCAGTAGCGGTAATTGTGAATGGCGTAACCAATAAGGAAATTACCCCTGAATATTGGGAGCACTTGTTTAATAGCCAAGGTGCAAACCAAGGGATTAGGCTGAAAATTTATAGCCCGCAAATGGTGAAATTACTCACACTTAGAGCATTAGTTCTTCCAAAAACCAAGCCAGAATTTCTGGGTTGGCTGCCAAAGGGCTTGGCTGCCCAAGAAAAACAATTTAGGGAGGCCTTTATAAGGCTTTCCTAATACTTTTCCCTCACCCCCTTGGGTGGGGTTTTTTTGTTGTTTAGTAAGGGGACCTTATGGACCTCTTTGAAGAATTTATTTATGCACTTGGCCAATTGGGTGTCTGGGCCCAAGTGCACCCCGGGTTGGACCGGGGAGGGGTATGTTTTACGTGGAGGGCGCAAAGACACTGCGTTGTCTACGTAAGGCAACGCAGTACAAAAGTACTCGCGCACGAGGCCGTCCACGTGTTGCAGTACTTGTATAAACTTGAAGGGGATAGTTCCTTAATTGGGATGAATCCCCTACAATTTAACCCCAGCCTGCGGGGGAATATGCAGGTATTGTCCGAAATGTGGAAGGTATTACAAAAATCTACCTTCTACACCAAGAAGGACTGGGAAGTAGAAGTACCTGCTTTTGCTTTGCAGGAAGACCCGGAAAGGGTTCTATTCCTGCTAAAAGCTGCAATAGCAGCAGGACTAAAACTATAAAGCCTCACCCCCTTGGGTGGGGTTTTTTTGTTGTTTATGGAGGGGACCGTATGGAAACCTTTTTCTTTCTAATCCCCCTAGCGGTAATATCCGC
>NBNH01000298.1 GCA_004379115.1 Actinomycetales bacterium mxb001 | reverse complement strand
GGATTGATGGCAACGGCATCAAGCACTTCGTAGAAGCGATCACAGGGTGTGCCATTTGACGTCGACAAATTCTGGTCGACGTCATTCCAGGGCTTGTACTGGTAGACCATTACCTTGCCATGCAGGCGATTCAAGTTGATAACTCGCAAGGCAATTCCACCGAAGACGGCAGCGTGAATCGCATAGAACTGCTTGGCCTCATTGCCTTCATCGAGATCTGGCAAGGCGACGATGGTGTGCCACCGTCGATCAATGTGGGGCGTAATGACTCTCGTCTCCGTAACCACTGGCTTGATTTGGGAAACAAGGTGGTAGTAGGCGGCAAAGTAAGCGCCCGCCGGACGAGTGGCGGTGGTGTCATTCTCCTCGGGCGCATACTTCGACAAGTCCCGTGCACGAATCCCATAGATGGCGTTGTAGAACAGGATCTCCTGCGGGCTGATGTCCTCATCCCGCTGCCCGCCGTAGTTCCCTAGGTGCTCCTCGACGAGGGACTCCCGCTTGGGATCCGCTTTGCCTGAGATGGATGGGTTGTATGCACAGCTGACAATCGGGTGCCTCTCTTCACCGATTGGGTGTTCGATGAAGGGGGCGGCGAGGCGCTTGGCTTTGCCAATCTCAGCGGCAACGTAGTGTGGAACGTTCTCGTCCTGAAAATCGTGACTGAGAGCTCGGTACTCCCGCTCAAGGGCTTCAATGATGTCGAACTGGATCTGAGGGCCATAGCGCTCGAGAACCTGGTCCTTGAAGTAGCCGAGCATGCGCTCCTCGTACAGATTCTGGAAGAAGTACGCGTCCTTTTCGTCTCGGAGCATGTGGTACTTGCGTACCTGAACATAGATGTCCTCAGACAGCTCTGAGTCGAGAGAGATCACTCCTCCGGTGTACGGCATAGAGCGGTACATGAAGTCGAGGGATTCACTGTTGGCCAGCACGTACCGAGTGGTAGAGCCCTTCAACAAGTCGTATCGGGTGAGGTGCTGGTCAACATCGGATTCGAGTTCAACGAGGTTTGACTCCAATTGGTCGAACAAGGTCTCGAAAGCCGCGCAGATGCCAGTCACGTACTTGATGGCCTCTTCGAGGACCTGGACCCAGATGTACTCATCTCGAAGGTCGTCGACCTTGCGAATATAGGTCTGCGCCAACTGAATCATCGTCTGGAGTTTCGGGCCCGGCTTGTCCCTCATCTTTTCCTTGAGTGAGGGCTTGCGTTCCTCCAACCAGACCTCGGGATCTCCCGCTTGGTCGGGATCCTTGTTAATGAAGAAGCTGCGCGCAAAACCTGCAAAGTACGCCTTGGTCTTCTCGAGGTCACTGTCTGCGAGTTGCTTTTCCGCCTGAAGCATTCGGAGCGTGTGGTAGAGGAAGTAGCGTGCGGCGACCGGATGAACGAACTTTCCGCTCGACTTTTCACGAAGGTAGGTTTCCAATTGGTGATCGTGTCCATCCTTTGTGATGGACTTCTGCTCCGCGCGAAAGAGTGAGTATCCAACGATCCCGGCAAATTCTTCCGTCCGCCGCTCAGTGAGATCGTGGAAACGTTTGAGGTCGTAGTAGGCAGCTACGTAGTTGCCGGCATCAGCACTTGAAGAGAGAGCGGCTACGGTGATGGCAGCGTTCTGACGCAGTCCCTGGTCCGACTTGTTTTCGGCCTCCTTGAGGACATACTCCTTGAGCGCCGTCACATACTCTTGCCAGCGGTTGCCCTTCTTATTGAGTCCATCCTCATCCCAGACGGTGCACTGAGCCACGATGGCCTTTGCAAAGGGCTCTTTACGGGACTCCGCACTCTCCACGAACTGGATGTACTCGAATCCACGGTCGAGATCCTTGACTGCGAAACCGCTTTCCTGCTGCGCAGCCAGCGCCTCGCGACGCTCCTTAATCTGATCATCAAAGGACAACCACTGGGTCGACAGAGCCTGATCCGCCCACCGGAGCGCCACGTAATCCCGAAGGTGCTTCCACGGGTAGACAAGTCGCGAGGCTCCGGCACCCGCATACCGATTGCGTCCATCATTCTTGATGACTTCGCGAAGGACATTGTCTTCGCGCGAGTTGTGGCGCTTCGACATGGGACCAATGGACTGCGTGTAAATGCAGGTCGCAGCGTGATCCTTGTATGACGCGAAGGAGTCGAGTCCAGCTCCTGTCGAGTTGGTCGCGTCGAAGAGGAAGCAGAAGTCGTACGGCATCGCACGCACTTCCTCGACGCCATCACCGGATGCCTGGGGGAATGTGAACTTCAGTGCCTTGTACTGGTCATCCAGTGTTTTGTCGCCCTTCATAAGGAAGGCATCGAGTTCACGGACCGCCGCATAGGCATTCACCTGGAGGTTGCGTTGCTCCTCTACGGCACTGATGACCGTGTAGAACACATCGGGTTGGATGAAGAAGCCTCGTGTGATGGCACGTGCCTTCGGATACTTCGCGCGAAGATAGGCCCCCAAGTACATAGCGACCGGCAGGATGAGGCCGGACCCGGTTCCACCCGCGAGCGAGCTAGTGATGGTGACACGCAGCGCCTGCTCTTCCTGATCCTTGTCAATGCGGAAGAGTTCATCAATGGCCTGGTGGAGGGGCTCCAGCCTTCCGCCCTTCAATGTTGTGTCAAAGGCAAGGCGCGAGATTGCTCGCACCTGGGCCGCACCCTCGGTGAGCGTCTTTCTATTCAGCATTTCGTTGACCGGGAACCACATGTCGCGCGCGTGACGATTGACATTGAGATATTCACCAACAGTGGCGCGTGTGGACGTCTGCACGGTCTTTACTCTCGGACTGCGCCGCTTCAGATCGGCCAGGTCATTGATGTCGGTGTCGAAGGCGACAAATGCAATCCGCTCCGACTGGGTTGCACTGGTCTCGCGAACTTTCGCGTAGACCTTTTCGATGATCTGCGACCCGGTACCGCCGAGCCCGATGACAAGTGTCGGTGCGATTGGCATGTCAGCTTCCTCTCCGTGGAACAAACTGTTGGTGCTACAAAGTTGTTTCGAACGTCGTTTCTTGACTGCGAGCAGAGATGGTGCTGCCCCTGCCGAACTGGAAGTTTGAGTTGAAGTGTTCGTCTACAGGCGTTCCGTTGATCTGAACGTTGTTTCGCTTCGCCAGCGCATTGGCGTTGAGTAGCCGCATAGTGCGGCCTGATCCAGCCTTGAGTTTCATGGGGATGAATCCCAGGGAGCCCGGTGGGACGTAGACCAAGGTTCCCTTGTCTGCAACAAAGGGCAGCCACCTACGGATGCCATTGACACGGAACTTGCCTCGCGCCTTGGGTGGCGTACCTCCGCCAACCATTCGTGTGCGAGACATGATCTCGGGCTGCCTGCCGATCTTGGGGAATCTCCTCTTGAAGATGTAGCCCAGAACGAGAATCAGGAGGATTAAGGCAACGAGGATCCAGATGCCAACTGTCCAGAACCAGTGGAGAAACCGTTCAAGGGCAGTCAGGTCGTCGACGACCGTAAAGGGCACTGGATCGCTGGTCAGCCCATCGATGTCTCCTAGAGGCGGGATTGATACTGTGACCGCAAGGTCACCGGTGTCTGCCGCAAAGATGTCGCCATCGGGAGCACGAGCCAGAATGAACGCTTGGCCCACTTCTTCGCTCTTGGCAAGCTGATACTCGAGATTTCCTCCTCCGGAGAATGACGCAGAGGTGGCATCCAGGGCCTGCCACTCAGCCGGGGTAATCGGTCTGCTGAGCTTCCCCTCTCGCACATTGATCTTGAAGGGAATGCCTTCAGCCAAGGCAGGGAAACTCGTTAAGGCACTCACCGGGTATGTCTGCAAGCCTCCGGGACCGCTTACGAGCAGGGGAATCTGCGCTCCTGAGGTTCCACCGTTGTAGGAGGCCTGAACGACCAATGTGTAATCCGCGCTAGGAAGCTGGATTGGGCTCCCTGGCAACAGCCCCTCCTGAACTACTTGATCTTCCCTAAGGATCTGCGCCGAGTAGTTCACCGGCTCCAGAAGCGGTGAGGTGACCGGAACACAGTCAGGGGTCATGAAGCTGTAGTTGAGTGTGTAGGGCTGATCAGCTCTCAGCACGTTGCCGACATCAATTCCTTGGGCGTCAACGATGGTGTAGCCAAAGGTGACGTCAGGCTTGTAAAACAGGTCGGTCTGGGAAGCATTGGCGATGTCGAAACTCACGTCGCCCACAGGCACACCGGTGAAGTCCGCAAGCGTCCCCTCGAGAGATTCGTCAGGGACCGGATCGATTCGGACGTCTCGACCATCAGGGCTAGTCACGACAACAGGTCCGTTGGCCGTCCACCCCACGCTCACAGGAGGCGCCGCTGGGTCGATCGCGCCTCCACTCGTCTGAGCGCCAGAAACTGTGACGCCAGCACCCTGAGCGAAGACCACCACCTCAGACAAAGGAATATCGGTTGCCCATGCGGAGTTTGTGCCTAGATCGACATAGGTTCGCTCGAAGATTGTGTTGGCAAAGCCAGTCATCGCTGGCAGCAACTGCCGTGCATCGTCGACTCGCTCGTACTCAAGCCCTGAAAGCGCTGGGATTTCAACGGCTAGGGCGCCGATGGACATGAATGCCACTCGCACCCCCTGACTGATCAATGGGCTCAGATACTCCACGACCTTCTCGGGTGGAACAAACTCATCCTCGATTTTGAACTCACCATCAGTGAGAATC
>NBNH01000043.1 GCA_004379115.1 Actinomycetales bacterium mxb001 | reverse complement strand
GTCGAAGGTGACGCCCTTGCCGATCAGCGCGACCGTGCGCTTGGCGCCCTTGGGCGCGTATTCGAGGCGGATCAGGCGCGGGGGATTGGCCGAGCCCTGTCCCACGGCGAGGATCCCGCCGAACTCCTCTTCCTCGAGATGCGCTTCGTCCCAGACCTCGACGCGCACCGGCAGTTTCTTCATGGCCGCAATGGCCTCCTGCGCGATCTCCTCGGGTGGCAATGCGGAGGGCGGGGTGTTGACGAGGTCGCGCGCGTAGTTCACCGCGTCGGCGATCACCTGCGCGCGCTCGAGCGCTGCGGCCTGCTCCTTGTCCTTCGGATTGCCGGTGATGAGGATCTTCGCGACGGGCGCGGGCTGCGCATCGGCCGTGAGCCCGCGGAAGGAGTGGAAGGCGTAGTTGCCGAGAAGGGCGCCCTCGGCGATGGCCTCGACACGCGGGCCGTCGGGCAGCGTGACGACGATGCCCACGGAGTTGACGCCGGCGAGGCTGCGAAGTGTGCTACCGGCCGTGCGGCGCACCTTCTCGAAGTCGAGGATGCGGACGTCGCCGAGGCCGATCGCCACGATCATCCGCGCCTTGACCAGGCCCCGGCTCGGCATGCGGATGATCTCGCCCAGTTTGCCGGTCGCGCCGAGGAGCTCGAGGTCGCGTTCGATGTCCTTGCGGGCCTTGTCGGGGATGGCCGGGGGTCCTTCGACGTGCTTCTTGACGTCCTGGGTGATGCCGATGATGAGGGCATCGACGTCGAGGTCGGCAGCGGGCGTGGTCGTCAGGGCAATCGTCGTCATGGCAGGCGACCCTAGGGCACGTCGCCCGCCGCTGACCACGTGATCGCTAGGGTCCCGCCGTGGCCCCGAATCCTTCCGCCCCCGAGTCAACCGTGCACGGGGTACCCGGCGGCCTGGTGCGCAACCTCGGGCTGCTCGGTGCTGTTGCCGTGTCGCTCGCCGTTGTCGGCCCGAGCATGTCCGTGAGTCTCAACCCGCAGGCCATGGCGGAGCAGGTGGGCGGGGCGGTGCCCGTCGTCTACGTCATGGCGCTCGTTCCCCTCGCCACCATCGCTCTCGCCTTCATCGTGCTGACACGCAGGCATGGCACGGCCGGTTCGCTCTACACCCTGGTCGGCCTCGAGCTCGGACCGAGGGCCGGCGCCATTTCCGGTCTCTGGCTGCTGACCGCTTACTGTGCCTTCACCGGGCTCACCGCCGCATCCTTCGGCATCTTCACCGTGGGCTTCGTCGAAGCGGTGTTCGACGTCACCATTCCCGCCAGCATCACGTTCCTGGTGATGGCGGCCGGACTGCTGCTTGCGTTCGTCTTCGCGATCCGCCCGGCACGACTGGCTGGCCACGTGCTCTTGGCGATGGAGGGCCTGACGATGACCCTCATCACCGTCACGGTCATCGTCACCTTCTACAAACTCGTGACGGTGGGCGGGCCGCAGGGCCAGTCCGTGGACTTCTCCGAGTTCAGCCTGTCGGGGGCGACGACGGGAGCGCTGGGGCTGGCCCTGACCTTCGCCATCCTGTCGACTGCCGGATTCGAAGGGTCGGCGGCTGCGGGCGAGGAGACGCGCAACCCCACGCGCAACGTGCCGCTGGCCATCCTGCTCACCGCCGTGCTCGTCAACGTGTTCTACATCGTTGTCACGTCAGTGGCTGTCTGGGGCTTCGGCACGTCATCGGCCGAGGTCCAGCAGTTCATCAACAGCGCCTCGCTGCCCGGGGATCTCGCGGATATGTATGTGTCCGTCGGCCTCGGTGACCTCATCACCCTGGGCGGGGCCATCAGCTCCCTCGCGTGC
>NBNH01000042.1 GCA_004379115.1 Actinomycetales bacterium mxb001 | reverse complement strand
GCGCGCACCGCGCGCACGTCGGCCTATCCGCCCGAGGTCACCGCGCAGATGGTGCGCACATTCCTCTCGGAGCGCGCTGCCGCCAACGCCCTGGCTCGCAGCGTCGGGGCTCGCGTGCGAGTGGCCGACCTCGGGGTCGATGCCGAGCCGGACTACGCCGATGACCTCGCCCCCGACGTCACCCGCTACCGCGTTCGCCGCGGTAGCGGATCGATCGACCGCGAGGACGCGATGACGCTCGAAGAGGCACAGCAAGCCTTCAACGCGGGTGTCGCCCTCGCCGACGCCGAGATCGACGCGGGAGCTGACCTGCTCATCGTCGGCGACATGGGGATCGGCAACACCACCAGCGCGGCGGCCATCGTCGGATTGCTCGGACCCGCCGACGTGGTGGCGGTCGTGGGGCGTGGTACCGGCATCGACGACGAGACGTGG
The DNA here is from genome assembly GCA_004379115.1 of Actinomycetales bacterium mxb001. Classification (GTDB taxonomy): domain Bacteria; phylum Actinomycetota; class Actinomycetes; order S36-B12; family S36-B12; genus Mxb001. Next base: position 2,882 of record NBNH01000042.1, on the reverse strand, counting down.
ATGCGCAAGTGCGCGGCCGTGCGCGATGCCATGCGCCGCGGCAGGGATCTCAAGGGCTCACCACTCGAGCTCACGGCTGCCATCGGTGGCCCGGATATCGCGGCCATGGTCGGCATCCTGCTGAGGTGCGCACAGCGGCGTACCCCCGTGATCCTCGACGGCACCGTGCCCACCGCAGCCGCCCTGATCGCCCATCGCGCGGCCTACCGCGCCCGCGACTGGTGGCAGGCCGGACACCGCTCGACTGAAGCGGCTCACACCACCGCACTCGGCCGTCTCGATCTCACGCCGTTGCTCGAACTCGACATGCGACTCGGCGAGGGCACCGGCGCTCTCCTCGCGATCCCTCTCATCGCCGCGAGCGCCGCCGCACTCGGGGAGATGCTGACGTTCGAGGAGGCCGGCGTCGCGACGGCGCCGGCTGAGCCCGCCGACAACGCGTCATGAGCGCGCTGCGCCTGGCCATCGGGACATTCACGATCCTGCCTGCTGGGATTCCCGCCCGCGTCGACCGCGGCGTTGGCCGCGTCGCCATGCTGCTGGCCCCGCTGATCGGGCTCGCCCTCGGCGTCATGGCGGCCGTCATCCTGTGGGCCGTGCGCTCGGTCACGGACGCGGCGTACGGCAACCTGCTCGCATCCGCCCTGGCCATCGCGTGCCTCGCCTATGTCACGCGCGCACTTCATCTCGATGGCCTCGCTGACACCGCGGATGCCCTCGGAAGCGGTCGCCGTGGAGACGCCGCCCTCGACGTCGCTCGCCGCGGTGACGTCGGCCCCTTCGGCGTCGCCACTCTCGTGGTCGTGCTGCTCATCGACGTCGCCGCCCTCGCAACGTCGGCATCAGCACACCACGGCACCGTCGCGATCATCCTGGCCGTCGCGACCGGTCGCTTGGCTGCCACGTGGGCCTGCGCGCGCGGCATCCCCGCCGCCCGACCCGAGGGCCTGGGGGCCATGGTGGCCGGCACGGTTCCTCGACTGGGCGCCCTCGCGTGGACCATCGCGCTGCTCGCGCTGGCCGTCGGCATGGGCTCGATCGACGACGATCGCACGCTCCAAGCGGTCATCGCCGCTCCCGTCTCCGTGGTCATCGGCCTCGTGGTCGGGCTGCTCCTCGTGCGGCGCGCGGTGCGACGCCTCGGCGGCATCACCGGCGACGTGCTCGGCGCCGCCATCGAGGCCGCCACAGCAGCCTGCCTGGTCGCCTACGCGATCGCAGCCGGCAGTACGGTCGGCGCATGACACTGCGGCAGACCCCCCTGCACTCTCGCCATCTCGCGCTCGGCGCCAAGACCGCTGACTTCGGTGGCTGGGACATGCCCATCGAGTACGCCGGGACCGTGACCGAGCACACCGCGGTGCGCGAGGACGTCGGAGTCTTCGACGTATCGCACATGGGCTACACCGAGGTGACCGGACCCGGTGCCATCGCGTGGCTCAACACCGTCGTCGCCAACGATCTTGACCGCGTGGGCGGAGGGCAGGCGCAGTACAACCTGCTCTGCGACGAGTCCGGTGGTGTCATCGACGACCTCATCGTCTACCGCATCGACGATGACCACGCCTTCATCGTCCCCAACGCCAGCAACTCAGATGCCGTTGTCGCGGCACTCACCGCAGCATCGGCAGGCTCGGGCGTTACCGTCACCGACAAACGCGAGGACTACGGCATCCTTGCCGTTCAGGGCCCCCGCAGCGACGTGATCCTCGAGGCCGTGGGCCTTCCCTGCGGTCACGACTACATGACCTTCGCCTTCGCCCGGTGGCAGGACAGCCCGGCAGTCGTGTGCCGCACCGGATACACGGGTGAGCGCGGCTACGAGATCCTCGCTCCCTCATCCGTGATCCCCGCCCTCTGGGATGCGGTCGTCGCCGCCGGCGCCACGCCGGCCGGACTCGGCGCGCGTGACACCCTGCGTACCGAGATGGGCTACCCGCTCCACGGGCACGAGCTTTCCCTGGACATCACACCCGTGCAGGCCGGGCTCAACTGGGCCATCGGCTGGGACAAGCCCGCGTTCTCCGGGCGCGACGCGCTGGTCGCCGAGCGTGCGGCTGGTCCGCGTCGACGCCTGCGTGGCCTACGCGCAGCCGAGCGCGCGATCCCGCGCGCGGGCATGGCCGTGAGCGACGCCCGCGGGACCGTCGTTGGCGAGATGACGAGCGGGACGTTCTCGCCGTCGCTCAAGGAGGGAATCGGCCTGGCCCTGGTCGACGCAGCCGTGGCCGAGGGCGATGAGGTCGTCGTCGACGTGCGCGGCCGTCAGGCGCGCTTCACGGTCACGAAGCCGCCGTTCGTCGAGCCGCACGTCCGCTGATCCCTATCCCGACCATCACCATCGCGACCACGGTCGTCACACCGGCAAGCGGGGCCACAAGCTCCCACCCGCTGGGCAGCGGGAAGAGTGAGAAGTACATGACGACGAGCACGATGACGACGCCCGCCATGGGAATGATGCTGGCCACGCGCACCCGTCCGCCTCTGCCCCACATCACCACGGCTGCCGCAACGCACGCTGCGCCGTAAGCGGAAACGATCATCACGCCGGCGTAGTCACTGACGAGTTCGAAGACGGAGAAAGGATCGGCAGCCGTCGGCAGCATCGACAGCGCCACCATGGCGGCGGCGATCATCGCCGTCACCGTGCTGCCGAGCACCGGCGTCCACCAGCGTGGCGATAGCACGGCGAGGCGGCGAGGCAGGAGCCCGTCGCGCGCGAAGGCGTACATGATGCGACCGCCCGCGATCTGAGCGGCGATCATGCACGCGAGGGAGCTGATGGCCCCGCCCAGGGTGATGAGGTCACCGAGGCCGACGGACACATACATATCCGCGAGATCCCCGGGCAGCGAGGCGCTGTTGATGAACTGCTGGACCTC
>NBNH01000297.1 GCA_004379115.1 Actinomycetales bacterium mxb001 | reverse complement strand
GTCTTCATGGCTGCTCCGGTGACTGTGGCTGCTCGCTCTGGATGGACGACGGATCACCGCCCATGGCCAGGGCGGTCAGCTCATCGTTCATGTCCGGCGTGCATCGGCACATGCTGACGACCGAGTATCCTGCTGGAGTGGCGACCACCAGACACTCGGAACCCATGCCGATGACCCGGTACTTATCGACGCCACTGACGACTGCCAGCATGCCAGGGCGCCATCTCACACTCACGGCCTGACCTGCTGCGCCTGCTGCTCCAGCTCGTATGCCTCGGCACGGTGGACGAGGTAGCTGGAGACGAACCCAGCGGCGTACAGGACGATCGCCCACATCAGCTTTTCTCCGTACATCAGTCAGCTCCTCTATGCGGTCAGACTGCCGCTGACCCGTCGGGCTCGGGTACCTGGAGGGCGGCACCGGGTTAGTCGGGAAGCAGATCCACCAGGTCCGGTCCCTGGGAGTGCACCCACTCGACCAGTCGAGCGGCCCACCCGTTTCGCAGCTTCGACGAAATGTACGAGCACTGCTGCTCACTCCACTCATCAGGAGGACCGACATGCCGCCCCAGCTCGTGCTCGGCGAACGACACGAGGTCGAGCACCGTAGCGCCCAGCTCTCGGATGCGCTGCCGGATGATCCGACGGTCGATGTCGGCCTGGCTCTCCACCGGCTCCGGCTCCTGCTGCACCGGCTCGGGCTGCACCGTCTGCTCGGGCTCCACGTCGATGACCTGGGCCTGGGCCTGGGCCTGGGCCTGGGCCTTGCGGCGCACCTTCGGCGGCTCTACCGGGCTCGCCGATACCTGGGCCTTAATGCCATGCCCCGTCAGGTCGAGACGCTTCGGCTCGCTCGTCTGGGCCTGGGCCTGGGCCTGCACCGGCATCGGCTGCTCGCTCGACGACTCGCGGGCCAGCTCGTCACCGTCGTAGACGCCAGCCAGCAAGTCCGGGAACGTGCTGCGACAGATCATCGTCAGGCACCGGGCCTTCAGCATGGCGGCCGGGTACTTCTTCCAGTTGTCTCGACCGGTCAACCCGGCTCGCTGGGCGTCCTCCCAGGTGAACGACATGCGGACCTCTGCGGGCCACCCTCGGCGCTTCGCCGCGTACTCGCACCGGGTCGCCGAGACGGTGATCGGCATCAGGTACTCGCACGCCTGCGAGCGCATGCACACGGCCGCCATCAGGTCAGCGGACATCGACGGTTTGCCCTCGATGACGTGCATCGACCAGATCGCCTGCCTCGGGTCGATTCCGAGGACGTCCCCCATGTGCATGACCAGCGCCAGGTCCGCCTGGTTCCGCAGGTGGCGTGGCATGAGCTGCGATCCCTGGAAATCTCCAGAGAGATCGGCGATGAAGGTGCGGACCTGAGAGAGAGAAGTGCTCATTTCGTCCCCTTTGCGGCGATGCGGAGGCTCGCGAACGATGCCCCGGTCTTGCTGTACTGGCGGAAGGTGTCCGGCTGCTCGGCCTCAAGGCGCTTCGTGTCCAGCGACACTCGACCCTTGCTCACGATGTAGCTGATGGTGGCGCCGCCGCAGGTGCTCTTAGCCGGGTAACCGGCCTGGGCGACTGCTGCCTCGATGCGGGCCTTGGCGGCCGATTTGGCGGCCTCTGCTGCGTCGAGCGCAGTCGATGCCTGCAGGTACTCGGCGACGGCCTCCTCGACCCCATCCAGGGCCGGCGGCGGGGCGATCTTCACCGGCGCCGGGGGCACAGGCTCGACTCCGTCCTGCACCGAGCGCCAGAATGCGGCCAGGCGCGGCAGGACGTCCTGCCGATACCACGCGAGATCCAGCGGCACATCGATGATGCGAAGACCGTCCGGCGTCAGGACGGCAATCTGACCCAGGGCGCAGGTCTTGCCAGTCGTCTCCTCGAGAAGCCAACCGTAGTGGTGCAGCTGGGCCCACCACTGGCCTGGAACGGTCCCGATGTCCGGGTCGGCCACGGTTCCGTCAGCGCCGAGACCGCGCACCTTGCTCCACTTCGCATCGACGACGACCAGCGCGCCATCGCGCTCGTATACCAGGTCAGGCGTTCCGGCCAGGTAGTCGAGCCATGGGTGCACGATGCACCCCGGCTGGTACCCGACGACGTCGAGGCGGCGCTGCGTCTCGGCCAGGATGACCGGCTCCAGCAGCAGCCCCCAGCGCATCCGGTCATCTGCCTCGACCTCACCGTCGAGGCCGACCTTGCGTCGCCAGACCTCGGAGATCGTTGAGTAGCTGTTCAAGCCCAGCATGACGGCCACGTCAGTGCCGCCGATGTAGTCTCTACGTTCCATTCGTCCTCCGTTCGTCGCTGCACCGTGCAGCAACAGGACGAACGATATCCGCCGATTTCGGCCGGTGCAAGTACAAATATCGCTTTTCTCGCGCTTGCATAACCGGCGCATGTCGGGCAGTCTGGACGGCATGAACAACACCCATCGTCTGAAGCAAGCAGTCCAGATCGCGTGCATGACCCGAGGCGTCAACATGGACACTCTCGCCCGGGAGATCGGAGTGCGTCCCACGACCCTGAGCCAGTGGTGCACAGGCAAGGTGACCCCTCGTCCTCGGCACGTACCGATCATCGCGGAGGTCCTCGGTATCACCCCTGCCGACGTCGTCCGGCTCCTGGGCCTCGGGACGCCGTGACGT
>NBNH01000041.1 GCA_004379115.1 Actinomycetales bacterium mxb001 | reverse complement strand
CTAAAATACTTAATACAGAAAAAAGTTCTAAAATATTCCGTGAAAGAGCAGATTGTTATACTGCTTTAAACAAGATAGATAATGCAATTAATGATTACACATCAGCTATTAACATCGAATTAGATAATCCAATATATTACTGTGAAAGAGCTGAATTATATATTAAAAAATCTAATTACAAAGCTGTACTAGAAGACTGTAATGATGCGTTAGAAATTAATCCAAACTGTTCAATTGCATTTCTTTTAAAAGGAATAGCATTAGCTGAGCTAGGTGATATTTATTCCGGCATAAATAATATTAGTAGTTGTATTAATATTAATAAATGGTGCGCTAGGGCATATTATCACAGAGCAATATTAAAAGAACAGATAAGTAAAAAAGATGCTAAACTTGACTACTGGCAAGCAGCGCATATTGGTTACTCAGACGCTCTTCAAAGATACAGGAAGCTAGAAAACATTAAGTAAGCTATTGACAAATTATCAAATATTAGTTATGCTAGACAAAATTAGTAACTGAGGTTTACCATGGTAACATTTGATGATTTTGTTAATTATTTAAAGAAAAATCCAGAAGATGCAGTAGTCTGGACAAATTTTGGTATATACTGCAAACGAATTGGGCAGTACGATAAATCTATTCATTGCCACACGAAGGCAATAGAGATTAATCCTGACTTTGCGGAGGCTTATAACAACAGAGCTTGCGCAAAGAAAGCCATAAACGATAACACATGCTTGGAAGATGCATGTGCTGCTATCAGAATTAATCCTGATTTTGCGGAGGCATACAACAATTTAGGCAACATAGAGTATCAGTTGGGAATGCCTCAGCAGGCAATCCAGCACTACAAGAAAGCCTTATCTTTAGGGCAACGAGTTGATTTTTACATGAATCTAGCAATTGTCCAAGCAAACACCGGGGACAAGCTAAATGCAATAGTTAATGTCTGTAATGCTTTGCGTATTACGGAAGATGAGGAGTTAAAAGCTAGGCTAAGAATTAGTCTAAAGGAACTTGAAGCTGCTGTTAAGCTGTAATGCTTTAACTAGGATAAGATTATGATATTGAGTCAACAATATCATGAACATCATAATCTTAGATACAGAAACAACTGGATTAGATGAGTCCAGTTCAGTTATAGAAGTGGGAGCTATCTTGTACAGTACAACTACTAAAGCTGTATTAAGTCAAGTTAGCTCTTTAATTAATTGGGAAAATGTGGATAATCCAGCCCAACCAATTAATAAAATTAGTGTTGAAATGCTTAGAGAGGGAGCAGCACAAGAATCAGCATTAGATATGATTTATAGCATGTCAGTAAACGTAAAATATTTGTTAGCTCACAATGTTGAGTTTGACAAAAAACAACTACAACAAGTTATTGGAACTGGCTTTGGAGTAAATAATGTTTGGGTTGATACTCAAGATTTTACTTATCCAAATTCTGAGTACTGCAAAAGCACTGGATTAATCAACTTAGCTTGCGCACACAATATTCCAATTATTGATTGCCACCGAGCATTAGATGATTGCAGAACAATAGCTAAGTTGTTATCAACAATTCCAGACTTAGACAGTGAAATCATTAAAGCTGCACGTCCTAAGCTTTTGTATCGCAGCTTAGAGGAAAAAC
>NBNH01000296.1 GCA_004379115.1 Actinomycetales bacterium mxb001 | reverse complement strand
AATTAATTTGTTTACTGCCCCTTCCAATAATTAACGATGCTACGCTGTCTCCTATTAATGGATAATTTGTTTCATAAATTAATGGGTTTATACCAGATGCTATTAAACTACCTTTTAAGAAAGAACTACCAGAGTTGATATCTAAAATTACATTTCGAGTGTTAGCATTTGTCAATAATCCTCCAGAATCAAATAAATATACGGTTAAATCTATATCTACTATCATTGCAACTGGTAAATTAAATGTAACTACACCGGTAAAATCGCCGCTATGATAATCTCTTTTTATGTAATTTTGACTGATAGTGCTAGCTACATAAATATAATTACTCCCATCTGATATTGCTAAAATATCTGGACTAAAAATAGTTGTAACGTCAAAGTCATATGAAGTATTGGATTGGTAGCTTGTTCCTGATTTATTATAAAATTTGACTGTATTTGTAAATCCATCGCTAATAGAAACAAAAAATCTAAGTTGGGTGTAAGCAATAGCTAAAACATTGTACCCAGTATCAAAACTTAATGTTTGTAACGCACTACTACTTCCAGTCGTTGTTGCACTAAATATTTGTACTGTATTTGTTGTTGCAATGAAAAATCTATCATCTCCTGCTAAAATTTGCGCTGTTGATGGAATTCCAGTTAAAGAAGTGCTATAGACAGGCGATGGGGTTAAAAATAAGTTTGGAGTAGTAGCAGAATTAGTAATATTATAAACAGTAAAACCATTTACAGTTGTAACTATTATTCTGTCTTGTGCTGCTCCAGAAACAGTAGTTGATATAAATGCTAAATCATATAAAGCTATTCCTCCAATATCAAAGTAATTTAGGATGTCTCCTGACGTTCCGTTTATTACTGCAATAGAGTTATTTGTTAAAACAGCATATAAAATATTGTATTTTTGAACATATAAAATGTTTTTAGCATTAACATCTATTTTAAGTATTTCTACTTGCGAACTTATAGAAATAATCGATATAGCACCATTTGGATTAATTACGTATAATAAATTATTGACATCAGTTTGCTGCTGAGCAGATGGCTGTAATCCAATGTTTTGAGAATTTGATTCAGTTAATTTAAATCGCGTTATTAATATTTCTACTGGTACATTACTTGCTGCTGTCAAATATTTAGGAAAATGTTTGGTGTAATTTTTCTTAGAATTAAATAAATCTTTTGTTAATATTGAAAATATAAATACTGGTTTAAAAGGTATTAATTCTTTAAACTGTCCAGCAACTGAAAACATTTTTATAACTGATGTCGTAGCACCTACCCTTGTCACAGATGTCCCATATTTAACAAGTTTACTAATTCCACTGGTAAGCTTACTTGCGTGTGAAAAAGTCAAAGGAAGTGCAGATCCATTTCTTTCTGGAAACAAATTCAAATTATCTGAAATGTTTACCTTGTGGAACATTACCCATGCGTGGTTCCCAGCTCTTGCATCTGGGATATACGCATAAAATTTTACCGCACTGCCATCATAACTTCCTATTTCAATGGCAAACATTGTAACGTAATCAAATCTAATTGTATGTTTAGATTCTCCAGTTCCGTCTAGTTTATCAACAAAACTGCTTCTATAATAAAATTCGTCTATTACAACTCCTTGGCTGTTTGTATATCTCCTGACAACTCTAAAGTTATCTCCAGAGCCATCATTCTCTATTTCAATGTACCAACCTGTTTCAGATGAAAAAATTCCGCATTGAGAAATACAAGAAAAATGTGCATACTCTCTTTTAATTCCAAATGATACAAATATATTAGCTGCAACATCGCAGTCAAATACTTGTTTTGTTGCACAGGAGACGTTAAAGGGTGTAGATGGAACACCATTTACGTATTTTGAATTTACTATTAATTCAATTGCTGAATTAGAGTATCTCTCATAAGAAGCAATTCCACTATAAAAATCAGTTACATTA
>NBNH01000295.1 GCA_004379115.1 Actinomycetales bacterium mxb001 | reverse complement strand
AATTAATTTGTTTACTGCCCCTTCCAATAATTAACGATGCTACGCTGTCTCCTATTAATGGATAATTTGTTTCATAAATTAATGGGTTTATACCAGATGCTATTAAACTACCTTTTAGGAAAGAACTGCCAGAGTTAATATCTAAAATTACATTTCCAGTGTTAGCATTTGTCAATAGTCCTCCAGAATCAAATAAATATACGTTTAAATCTATATCTACTATCATCGCAACTGGTAAATTAAATGTGACTACACCTGTAAAAGTGCCGCCATAATAATCTCTTTTTATATAATTTTGACTAATAGTACTAGCCACATAAATATAGTTACTTCCATCTGATATTGCTAAAATATCTGGACTTAAAATAGCTGTAACGTTAAAGTCATAACTGGAATTTGATACGTAGCTTGTCCCTGATTTATTATAAAATTTAACTGTATTTGTAGTTCCATCACTAGTAGAAACAAAAAATCTAAGTTGAGTATAAGCAATAGCCAAAACATTGTATCCAGAATTAAAACTTAATGTCTGTAATGCGCTACCACTTGTAGTTGCTGCTGCACTAAATATTTGTACTGTATTTGCTGTTGCAATAAAAAATCTATCATCTCCTGCTAAAATTTGCGCTGTTGATGGAATTCCAGGTAAAGAATTACTATAAACAAGCGATGGGGTTAAGAATAAGTTTGGAGTGGTAACAGAATCAGTAATATTATAAACAGTAAAACCATTTACAGTTGTAACTACTATTCTGTCTTGCGCTGCTCCAGAAACAGTAGTTGTTATAAATGCTAGATCATATAAGGCTATTCCTCCGATATCAAAGAAATTTAAGATGTTTCCTGACGTTCCGTTTATTATTGCAATAGAGTTATTTGTTAAAACTGCATATAAAATATTGTATTTTTGAACATATAAAATATTTTTAGCATTAACATTTATTTTAAATATTTCTACTTGCGAACTTATAGAAATAACTGATATAGTACCATTTGAATTAATTACGTATAATAAATTATTGACATCTGTTTGTTGCTGAGCAGATGGCTGCAATCCAATATTTGCAGCGTTTGATTCAGTTAATTTAAATCGCGTTATTAATATTTCTACTGGTACGTCACTTGATGCTGTTAAATATTTGGGAAAATGTTTAGTATAATTTTTCTTAGCATTAAATAAATCTTTTGTTAATATTGAAAATATAAATACTGGTTTAAAGGGTATTAATTCTTTAAATTGTCCAGCAACTGAAAACATTTTTATGACTGATGTCGTAGCGCCTACTCTTGTCACTGATGTCCCATATTTAACAAGTTTACTAATTCCATTAGTAAGTTTACTTGCGTGAGAAAAAGTTAAAGGAAGTGCGGATCCATTTCTTTCTGGAAACAAATTCAAATTATCTGAAATGTTTACTTTGTGGAACATTACCCATGCGTGGTTCCCAGCTCTTGCATCTGGGATATACGCATAAAATTTTACCGCACTGCCATCATAACTTCCTATTTCAATAGCAAACATTGTGACGTAATCAAATCTAATTGTATGTTTAGATTCTCCAGTTCCGTCTAGTTTATCAACAAAACTACTTCTATAATAAGATTCGTCTATAACAACTCCTTGACTGTTAGTATATCTCCTGACAACTCTAAAGTTATCTCCAGAACCATCATTTTCTATTTCAATATACCAACCTGTTTCAGATGAAAAAATTCCGCACTGAGAAATACAAGAAAAATGTGCATACTCTCTTTTAAGTCCAAATGATACAAATATATTAGCTGCAACATCGCAATCAAATACTTGTTTTGTTGCACAGGAAACGTTAAAGGGTGTAGATGGAACACCATTTACGTATTTTGAATTTACTATTAATTCAATTGCTGAATTAGAGTATCTCTCATAAGAAGCAATTCCACTATAAAAATCAGTTACATTA
>NBNH01000040.1 GCA_004379115.1 Actinomycetales bacterium mxb001 | reverse complement strand
GTGCAGCAGGACGCTGGAGTCCTTGCCGATGGAGTAGAGCAGGACCGGTCGACGGAAGGCCCCCGCCACCTCTCGATAGACGTGGATGGCCTCGGCCTCCAAGGCGTCGAGGACGTCTTCGTCGGAGACCGTCTCGGGGGCGGCCGAAGTCACGGTGAACCTTTCGGGTCGTGCGCGGGTCGGGACACGGTCACGCTACCCCGAGCCGGGGTCGCGGAACGGATCGGGTTGGCGAGGCTAGGCCTCGCTCATGACATCGGCCATGGGCCCGGACGCGGCCTGCTTGGCGGCCCTCCGCCGGGAAACCTCGGCCTGCGCCTGAGCGATAGTCTCCTCGCTGAGCGGCCCGTTGGGCACACGGCTGCGCGGGTTGCGCGCGCGAATGTAGGTCGCCAGTTCCGGCCCTGACTCCCACGAGGTGATGAGGCAGTAGCGGGGCTCGGGCCCCGGATGCCACACCGCATGCCAAAGGCGCTGGGTGTCGATGATGACCTGCGTGCCGGCGGGCAGTGGGATGCGCGACTCCGTCGAGGGATCGTCGCGGTCCTCACGCAGGATCATGTAGGAGTCGGGATTGTCGGTGAGATTGAAGAACCCGCGGACGATCCATCCGGTGCCTTCGGGGTTGAGCCGATTGTTGTCATCGAGGTGCAGGTTGTAGATGCAATCCACGTATTCATTGGGCTGCAGTTCGATGACGCGGCAGCGGCCGATATTGGCTCCGGGCTCTTCGGCACGGGCCTTGAGTCGAGGGGCCTTCTCGATGTTGGACTGGACCCACACGCCGTCCTTGTCGGTCTTGGGCGGGTTGTGATGCCAGAAGCCATTGCACTCCAGGTCGCCGTAGGCGGACGCCAGCGGAGCGAAGCGGGTCTCCCCCGACGACTTCCAGTCGACGAATTCGATGTCACGCCATTCCTGAGGGTCGGCAGCCTGGTCATAGGAATCCAGGACGACGTAGCCGGTCTCCTCGAACTCGGGGAGCGTGATGTAGCCCATGGGACCGTCCTTCCTCAGCCGGCGAACCTCACCATTCTCCCCCACCGCGTCGTCGACCCCTCGCTGCGCCGCGCCCGTGTCACGTGGGTCACTCGCGTCACCCCCAGCGCGCCCCGGCGTGGACGTCAGTGGGCGCGTTGCGCGCGGGCTGTGGCGTAGAGGCAGATGGCCGCGGCCGCCGCCATGTTGAGGCTCTCGGCACCCCCGTACTGGGGAATGGCGAGCGTCTGGTGGGCGGCGTGGGCAAGGTCTTCGTGTACGCCGTGGGCCTCGTTGCCGAAGACCCAGGCGACCGAACCGGCCAGGACAGCGTCAGCGCCCATGGTGCCGAGGTGGACATCGCCCCCGGCATCGGCTGCCACGAGCAGGACACCGGCGGATCGCAGTGAGTCGACGACCTTGTCGATGGGCTCATCGCAGGCAATCGGCACGTGGAACAACGAACCGGCAGTCGCGCGCACGCACTTGCCGTTGTGCGGATCCACAGAGCCTTCGGTCAAGATGACCGCGGAAGCCCCCATCGCATCCGCCGTACGGATGACGGTGCCAGCGTTGCCAGGGTCGCCCACGCGATCGAGAACGACGACGCACGCGGGTCCGCCCCGGCCGACCGCCTCAAGCGCGGATTCGAGCGAGACCGTGACCAGCGGACAGACCGCGACGATTCCCTGCGGTTGCTGCGTCTCCGCCATGGCCGCGATGACCGCATCGGATGCGAGCGCGACACGGGAGCCGGCGGCGCGGGCCGCGTCGACAAGCGGGGCGTAGCGCTGACGAGCCTCGGGAGTGACGTAGAGCTCGGTGATCCCGCGCGCCAGCGCCGCCTCGACCCCGGCCGGGCCCTCGACGACGAAAGCACCGCGAGATTCGCGGTGCTTTCGGTCGTGCAATCGGCGAACCTCGGTGACCCGCTCCGACTTAGCGGAGGTGAGGTCGAGGTCGACCATGGATCAGGCCGCGCTGGCGGGGAGCGCCTTGCGCGCGATGTCGACGACGGCGTCGAACGCCTTGGGGTCATTCACGGCCATCTCGGCGAGCATGCGCCGATCGACCTGGATGTCGGCGGCCTTCAAACCCTGGATGAAACGGTTGTAGGTCATGCCGCGGGCGCGGACCGCCGCGTTGATGCGCTGAATCCACAAGCGGCGGAAGTCGCCCTTGCGATCCTTGCGGTCGTTGTAGGCGTATACGAGCGAGTGGGTGACCTGCTCCTTCGCCTTGCGGTAGAGCCGCGAACGCTGACCCCGGTAGCCACTCGCCTGCTCCAGGACCTCACGGCGCTTCTTGTGGGCGTTGACGGCCCTCTTCACGCGTGCCATGTCAGTTCTCCTTCGACGTGGGTTTGGTCACTTGGCGAGAAGGCGCTTGACCTTCTTGACATCTGCGGGCTTGACGGTCTCATCGAGCATGAGGCGACGGGTGCGCTTGCTCGGCTTGCCCTCGAGGAGGTGCCGGCGATTGGCCTGCTCGTGGGTGATCTTGCCCGAACCGGTGATCTTGAAGCGCTTCTTGGCGCCGCTGTGGGTCTTCTGCTTCGGCATTGCTGTCCTCTCGGGTCGGGCGGGCGGTGGTGCGGTCGTGCGGTCTAGGCCTCGGCGACGAGGGCTTCGTCGACGTCGAGCTCGAGGGGCGTGGCGGCCCGGGCATGGGTCGCCTTGCTCCGGTGCGGTGCGAGCACCATGATCATGTTGCGGCCGTCCTGCTTGGGGGACGACTCGACGAATCCGAGATCCTGCACATCCTCTGCGAGTTTGGCGAGCAGCCGGAAGCCGAGTTCGGGCCTGGACTGTTCGCGTCCGCGGAACATGATCGTGATCTTCACTTTGTCGCCAGCCTTGAGGAACCGCACGACGTGACCCTTCTTGGTGTCGTAGTCGTGCTGATCGATCTTGGGCCGGAGCTTCATCTCCTTGATGACGGTGTGCGCCTGGTTCTTGCGCGCCTCGCGCAACTTGACTGCGGCTTCGTACTTGAACTTGCCGTAGTCCATGAGCTTGCACACTGGCGGCTTCGCCATGGGGGCAACCTCGACCAGGTCGAGATCGGCTTCCTGGGCCAGGCGGAGGGCATCATCGATACGAACGATGCCGACCTGCTCACCCTGGGGACCGACCAACCGCACCTCGGGGACGCGGATCCTGTCATTGATCCGGGGCTCGACGCTGATGGCGCCTCCTCGACTGCTCGTGCGCCGACGGCCTTCGCCGACGCGGCGTTCGCGAGGAGGGCTCCTCGACGCAGGAGCCGGCGTGCGCAGACATCGGCCCCGACGGGGCCGTGCGCGGACCTGACGCCCGAGGGCGGAAGGTGGGAACCGGGTTCCTCTTGCGTGACCGCCGGGCGAACCCAGGCGGCCGAACGAGGTAGAAGGCTACCAGGCTCTGGGGGGTACCCCGAGCCCGTGGGGCTCGCACCGGCCCTGCCCTGACAGGCTGGGGACATGGCCTCCGACCCCGCAGCCGCGCAACGGGACCTCGCCGAGGTGCCGGCAGCCGAGATCGTCACGACCCTGGCCGTTCACCTCATGTCGGCCGCCGCCATACGGTGCGGGCTCGGCGAAGGCCCGGACGCCGCCGCCGACCAGGACCTCGCCGAGGCACGGATCCTCATCACGGCCCTCGCGGGCTTGGTGACGGCGGCCGCCCCCGACCTCGGCTCCATGCACGCCGCGCCCTTGCGCGACGGCCTAGCCGCTCTCCAGCGGGCTTTCCGCGATGCCTCCCCGATTCCCGACCCGCCGGGTGAGGGCCCCGGGGAACGCCTTACGCGTTCGTGACCCTGGCCGCGGCGACCGCCCGCAAGGCGTCGCCGTCGAGGGCGAAACGGATCGGACCCGCGATGTCCACCAGCACGCCATCGGCACCCTCCTCCAGCGCCGCCGCGGCGACATCCGGGGCGGTGGCGGGGACGGGGCGAGCGAGGGGATCCCATGCCTTCAGGGTGTCGACCGACGTGAAGGCCAGCAGCCCGCGTCGTCCATCGGCCTGGACCAGGCTCACCGAAGCCATGTGACTGGACTTGTCGGCGCCGTCCTCGTCGATCTCCTCCAGGACGGCCACGACCGGAACCAGCAGGCGAGCGCCCTGCCGAAGCCGGGCCAACGTCCCCTCGGCATCACCGGACTCCAGGGCCTGGCGCAGCGCGGGGTCGGCCCTGCCGTCATCGCCCGCGAAAGCGGAGGGCGCATCGATGCGGCGCCCGTCTCCGTGCACCACGGCTAGAGGCGACAGGCGTGTATGTCGGTGACGAGGATGCCGCGAGCACCGAGTTCGTAGAGGTCGTCCATGGCCCGATGCACATCGCGGCGCGGCACCATCGCACGCACCGCGACCCAGGCCGGGTCGTGGAGCGACGAGATCGTGGGCGACTCGAAGCCCGGTGTGATCGACACGGCGCGATCGACCGTGTCGGCGAGGATGTCGTAGTCGACCAAGACGTAGGTCCTGGCCACGAGAACACCCTGCAGTCGACGAATGAAGGTATCGACGGCCGCGTCAGTGGTGACGCCTCTGCGGCGCACGACGATGGCTTCGCTCACGAGGATCGGATCGCCGACGATCTCGAGTCCCGCCTGACGCATCGTGGTGCCCGTCGCGACGACATCTGCGACCGCATCAGCGACACCCAGCCGCACGGCGTTCTCGACGGCACCCTCGAGGCGGACGACGCGGGCGTCGATGGCTTCGCGACGGAGGAAGTCCTCGAGGATTCCCGGATACGACGTGGCGATGCGCAACCCGGCAAGGTCGCGAACAGTGCGCACGGCGGCGGAAGGGGCAGCGAGACGGAAGGTGGACTCGCCGAATCCCAGTGCCACCATCTCGTCGGCGTCGGCACCTGAGTCGAGGAGCATGTCGCGACCGGTGATGCCGATGTCGAGGGTGCCCGAGCCCACGTAGGTCGCGATGTCCTTGGGGCGCAGGAAGAAGAATTCAACGTCGTTGTCGGGGTCGAGCACCACGAGGTCACGCGCCGTCGAGGCCCGGCTGTATCCGGCCTCGCGCAGGATCTCGCGCGAGGGCTCCGCGAGTTGACCCTTATTGGGTACGGCAACGCGCAACACGGCCTACAGCCTTTCGTAGACGTCGTGGAGCTTGACGCCGGACGCCAGCATCAGGACCTGAGCGTGATAGAGGAGCTGGGCGATCTCCTCCGCGGCGCGCTCACGGCCTTCGTATTCGGCCGCCATCCACGCCTCGGCTGCCTCCTCGACCACCTTCTTGCCGATCTCATGCACGCCGGCGTCGAGAAGTCGACGCGTGTTGCCCGGGTGGTCGGCGAACGCCGCCTTGGTTTGGAGTTCGGCGTAGAGCTCGTCGAAGGTCTTCACGCCCACAGACTAGGGCGTGGGGATGTCGCGCAAGGCCAGGGCGGTGGCGATGGCCGCCTCCGCGGCCTCACGGCCCTTGTCCTCGCTGGATCCGGGCAGGCCCGCGCGATCGAGCGCCTGCTCAACCGTGTCGCACGTGAGGAGCCCGAAGCCCACCGGTGTGCGAGCCTCGATGGCCACGCGACTGAGCCCGCTGGTCGCGGCATCGCAGACGTATTCGAAATGCGGGGTCCCACCTCGCACCACGGTGCCGAGCGCCACGATCGCGTCGTAGCCGGCATCGGCGCAGGCTGCGGCGGCGATGGGCAATTCGAAGGCGCCGGGCACGCGGATGACGACGCAGGAGGCCCCGGCACTGTCACAGGCGGCCTGCGCACCAGCGATGAGCCCGGACATCACCTGGTCATGCCAGGAGGCGGCAACAATGGCGACGCGCAGCCCACTCGCGTCGAGTCGGCCCACGCGCGCCGCACCGGTGCCACTCATGAGCCCACCCCGAGATCATGACCCAGGCGCGCGGCCTTGGTGGCGAGGTAGTGGGCGTTGTGGGCGTTGGGCTCGATGACCAGGGGGACTCGCTCGGCCATCGACAGCCCATATCCCTCCAGCCCCGCGCGCTTGGCCGGATTGTTGCTCAGCAATCGCATCGAGCGAACTCCTAGGTCGGCGAGGATCTGCGCCCCGATGCCATAGTCGCGCGCATCGGCCGGGAGCCCGAGCTCGAGGTTGGCATCGACCGTGTCACGGCCATTGTCCTGGAGCTGATAGGCCTGCAGCTTGTGCATCAGGCCGATCCCCCGCCCCTCATGCCCACGCAGGTAGAGGATCACGCCGCGACCATCATCGGCGATGGCCCGCATGGCGGCATCGAGTTGAGCGCCGCAGTCGCAGCGCAGAGATCCCAGGATGTCGCCCGTGAGGCACTCCGAATGAACGCGCACCAGGATGCGCTCGCCGTCGCCGATGTCGCCCTTGACGAGGGCGACATGGTCGATGCCATCGAGGCGATTGCGGTAGCCGACCATGCGGAAGTCGCCGTAGTCGGTGGGGAGCACCGTCTCGACACCGCGCTCGACGAGACGCTCGCTCCCCCGACGAAACGCGATGAGGTCTCGCACCGAGATCATCGCGAGACCGTGCTCATCAGCGAATGCGCGGCACTGCGGGCCCACCATCATGGATCCATCGTCATTGACCAGTTCGCACAGGGCAGCAGCCGAGGAGAGCCCGGCCAGTCGAGCAAGGTCGACGGCCGCCTCCGCGTGACCGGCTCGCCGCAGCACGCCACCGGGCACCACTCGCACAGGCATGACGTGACCCGGACGAGTGAGATCGCGCGGCTGGGTGCTGGGGTCCCCCAGCGTCCGAAGCGTCAGTGCCCGATCGGCCGCTGACGTGCCGGCACCCGCCACATCGCGTGCGTCTACCGAGATGGCAAAGGCCGTCCGTCGCACGTCGTCGTTGACCGTGGTGATCGGAGGCAGGCTCAGTCGGTCAAGCGCCTCGCCATCCATGCCCACGCAGATGTAGCCGGACGTGTGGCGAATCATGAATCCGGTGATCTCGGGCGAGGCGAGTTGAGCACCGAAGGCCAGCGAGCCCTCATTGTGTGGGTCAGCGTCGTCGACGATGACCACGGGACGGGCTGCGGCCATCGACTCGATAGCCGCCGGAATGGGATCGAGGGTGAGTTCGGCGCTCATGATCGCGCCCCGAACTCTGAGAGCCGCTCGACGTACTTTGCGATGACATCGACCTCGAGATTGACGACGTCGCCCACCTCGCGGCGTCCCAGGTTCGTGACCTCGAGCGTGGTCGGGATGAGAGAAACGCTGAACCAGTGGCCTCGCTCATCGTGGCCGACGCCGGCCACGGTGAGCGAGACGCCGTCGACGGTGATGGACCCCTTCTCGACCACGTAGCGGGCGAGGTCATCGGGCAGGCTGATGCACACGACATCCCAATGGTCACTGGGCTGGCGGGACAGCAGGGTGCCCGTGCCATCGACGTGACCCTGGACGAGGTGGCCGCCTAGGCGGGTTGCCAGGGTGACCGGTCGTTCGAGGTTGACACGGGCGCCCGGAGCGACATCACGCAGCGAGGACCTCTGCAGCGTCTCTCGCATCACGTCGGCCGTGAAGGTGCGATCGCCGAGTTCGGCGACGGTCAGGCAGACGCCGTTGACGGCGATCGAGTCGCCCAGGCTGGCGTCGGTCAGGACGATGGGGGCGACGATCGTCACGCGCCGGGCATCGTCAGGCAGGTCGACGACGTCAACGACCTCGCCGAGCTCCTCCACGATGCCTGTGAACACGTTCCTCCTCAGTTCGCGGAGTCCACGACTCCACGAATCCTGGCATCCTCGCCCACCTGGTCGACACGCACCTCCGATAGGCGCACGCCGTTCGCGAGCGTGCCGACCCCGAAGTCGCCGATGGCCGTCGCCCCCGCGCCGAGCAGCAGCGGGGCGACGTACCACTCGACACGATCGATCAGGCCAGCGCTGAGAAAGGCTGCTGCCAGCGTGGGGCCGCCCTCGAGCAGGGCGTGGCGGACCTCGAGCTCCTGCAGTGCCGCCACGACGTCGCGCGGATCACGGGTCTGCAGATGGAGGGTTGGTGCGGCGTCGTCGGTCACGCGGCGCCCAGGGGGTAGGTCACGCGTGCCAACGACGACGCGCACGGGCTGCTGTGCAGCGAGGCGGCCATCGGGAGTGCGAGCGGTGAGATGAGGGTCGTCGGTGACGACAGTGCCGGTGCCGACGATGATCGCCCCCACCTCCGCACGCAGGGAGTGAACGAGGGTCCGCGCAGGCTCACCGGTGATCCAGCGACTGCTTCCATCGGAGGCGGCGACTCGCCCGTCGAGGCTCGCCGCTGTCTTCCAGGTGATCATCGGACGACCGCGCGTTACGGCGAAGGTCCAGGCTTCATTCATGTCGCGGGCCTCGTCAGCGAAGACGCCCCCCTCGACATCGACGCCCGCACGTGCAAGTCGGGCAGCACCACCGGCCGCTACCGGATGCGGGTCGGCCTGCGCATAGACCACGCGGGCAATACCCGCCTCGAGAAGCGCGTGCGAACACGGTGGGGTTCGGCCGGTGTGGTCGCACGGCTCGAGGGTGACCACGGCGGTAGCACCACGGGCGCGTACGCCTGCCTGGGCGAGGGCCTCGGCCTCGGCGTGCGGCGATCCGGCGCCGCGGTGGTAGCCCTCGGCGATCACCGCGCCCTCGGGCGTCAAGAGCACACAACCGACGCGCGGATTAGGACCGGGCAGTGGCCCCGGCACCCGCGCAAGATCAAGGGCCCTGCGCATCGCCTCGATCTCGACGGGAGTCGCCACTATGAGTCCGTCGTGAGAGGGGATGCGGCCGTTGCCATGTCGCGGAGTACCCGCACCATGCGGTCAGGGTCGTCCGCGCCAAAGACGGCGGAACCGGCAACGAAGACATTCGCACCGGCTTCGGCGCACAGCCCGATGGTGTCTTCGTTGATGCCCCCATCGACCTGAACCCAGACGTCGCACCCGCTGCGCTGTACGAGTGCACGTGTCTCGGCGATCTTGGGCAGCATGGTGTCGAGGAACCGCTGACCGCCGAAGCCGGGCTCCACCGTCATCACCAGAACCATGTCGAGATCGGCCAGCATGTCGGCATACGGCGTGATTGGCGTGGCGGGCTTCAGCGCCAGCCCCGCGCGCGCACCCAGGGACCGCAGCGTGCGGGCGAGGCGCACAGGGTCATGAGCAGCCTCCGCGTGGAAGGTCACGCTTCCCGCGCCGGCCTCGGCGTAGCCGGGCGCCCAGCGGTCCGGATCGGCGATCATCAGGTGACAGTCGAGCGGGATGCTCGTTGCCGCATGCAGGCTCTCGACGACCGGCAGGCCGACGGTGAGATTGGGCACGAAGTGGGCGTCCATGACGTCGACATGCAGCCAGTCGGCATCGGGGACGCGCGCAGCCTCGTCGGCCAGCCGGGCGAAGTCGGCGGACAGGAGGCTTGGGGAGATCTGCATGCCCACGGCGCGAGGGTACCGCCGCCCTAGGTCAGGCTCGTCGGCGCAGGAGCGCGAGATACATGCCATCGGTTCCGTGGACGTGAGGCCACAGCCGGACAGCAGGACCGTCGCCCAGGCTCGGGACCCCGGGAACAAGCGGGCGTGCGTCGATCCACTCGACGTCGTCGCGTGACTTCAGCAGGTCGTCCACGACAAGATCGGTCTCAGCGACATGCGGCGAGCAGGTGGCGTAGGCAATCACTCCACCAGGACGCGTGGCGTCGACCCCAGCGCGCAGCAACTGTCGCTGCAGTGGCCCCAGGGTGGCGAGATCAGCGGGCGTACGCCGCCACCGAGCCTCGGGTCGACGACGCAGGGCACCGAGTCCGGTGCACGGAGCGTCGATGAGGACCCGATCAGCACGACCCGGCGCGACCGCCTCGCGCCCATCACCCACGATCACCTCGTGGCCGTCGCCCAGGGCGCGGCGGACCAGTTCAGCGCGATGTCGGTGCGGCTCGACAGCCGTGAGTCGCGCCCCCCGCTCGTCGGCGAGGCCAGCCAACAGGGCTGCCTTGCCACCCGGACCGGCGCACAGGTCGACCCAGGTTGCATCGGGGCCGTCGATGGACGCGTGCGCCAGGGCAAGGGCGACGAGTTGACTGCCCTCGTCCTGCACCCCTGCACGTCCGTCGCGAACAGCAGCCAGGTCCTCCGGGCGTCCCTGCTCGAGGATGGCGCTGTAGGGCGACCATCGACCCGGCGCGATTCCGTCGAGGGAGCGCAACACGTCGACCTCCATGCGGCCAGGACGCGCCACGAGAGTCGGACGCGCCGGCGCGTTGTCGGCATCCAGGAGTGCGCGCAGCGAGTTGCCGTCGGCCGTCGAGGTCGGAGGGTGCGCCTGGAGCGCCTGACCCAGTGCACGCACGATCCAGGTGGGGTGGGACGTCGAGAGGGCAAGGTCTTCCACCGTGTCTCCCGGCGCGACCCGCGCAATCCACGCCTCGGCGTCGCCGCCCTCGGAGACACGACGCAGCACGGCGTTGGCCAGCTTGGCCGGACCCTCCCCCGCCACATCGCGAGCCAGGGCCACCGACTCGGCGACCGCAGCATGTGAAGGCACGCGCATGGCCACGAGTTGGTGCGTGCCCATGCGCAGGATGTCGAGAAGGCGCCCGTCGAGGCGGTCAAGGGGCCGGTCGACGCACGTGGACAAGATCGCGTCGTAGAGTCCCTGCCCACGCAACGTGCCGTAGGCGAGCTCGGTGGCCAGGGCTGCATCGCGCGCGTCGAGGCGCGCCTCGGCGAGGATCTCGGCCATGGCGATGTTGGCGTAGGCATCGTCAACGTGGACGGTGTGCAACAGGTCGTACGCCGCACCACGCGCGGTCGACCGCCGCGAACGCGATCGCGTCGTCACACGAAAACCTCGCCGTCACCGGTTCGCACGCCGCGGGCCCAGTCAGCCGCGGCCATGGCGCGCTTGCCCTGGGCGACCACCTGGCCGAGGGCCACCGCCGTCGTGGCCGTTCCCACCAGGACGTCGGACTTGGCAGCGCGGACCTCTCCCGGGGCAAGACCGAGGAGGTCGACCGGGGTGATCGGGCCGAGCTTGACGCGCTCGCCACGGAACGTCGTCCAGGCACCCGGGGCGGGCGTGCACGCGCGCACCAACCGGTCAATCGCATCGGCGGAATCCGACCAGGAGACGCGCGCGTCATCGACCTCGATCTTGGGCGCATAAGTGGCACCGCCGTCGACTTGAGGAATCCCTTCGAGCGTCCCCGCGGCGAGCCCGTCGATCGTGGCGAGGAGGAGATCAGCCCCGCGATGCGCGAGTCGGTCGAGCAGGTCGCCACTGGTGTCGCGCGGCTTGATCGGCTCATCGACGAAAGCCAGGCGAGGCCCGGTGTCGAGGCCCGCGTCAAGACGGAACGTGGTGGCGCCGGTGATGGCGTCGCCCTGCAGGAGCGCGTGCTGCACCGGTGCGGCCCCGCGCCACGCGGGAAGCAGCGAGAAGTGCAGGTTGATCCACCCATGTGCGGGAACGTCGAGGACGTCGGGGGGAATAAGCGCGCCATAGGCGACGACCGGGCAGCATTCGATGCGAGCGTCTATCAGCCCTTGCAGCAGTTCCGGATCGCGCGGCGAGAAGGTCCACACGGGTATGCCGAGGGTGTCGGCGCGCTCGGCGACTGGGCTTCGCGTCGGCTGACGGCCTCGCCCGGCGACGGTGTCAGGGCGCGTCAAGACGGCGACGACCTCGTGACGCGACGATACGAGGGCATCGAGCGAGGGCACCGCAACACGCGGAGTACCTGCGAAGAGCAGGCGCATGGGTCACAGCCACCGGGCGGACACGGTGTGGGGACTGACGCGCACCTCGGGGGGCTGCTCGCCGAACCACTCTGCTTCGCGGATGGCCTTCATCGCTGCCTTGCGGGTCTCGGCATCGAGTCGATCGACGAAGAGAATGCCGTCGAGGTGATCGGTCTCGTGCTGGATCGCACGCGCGAGCAGCTCGCTGCCTTCGACGACCACTGGCTCGCCGTGCTCGTTGAATCCCTTGGCAACGACACGCATGGCGCGCTTCGTGTCAAAGGCGAGATCGGGGATGGACAGGCAGCCCTCCTCCCCGTCTTGGATCTCATCGGACAGGTCGAGAACGGGATTGCACAGATGGCCGAGCTCGTCGTCGACCCACCAGGTGAAGACCCGAAGGGAGACGCCGATCTGTGGTGCCGCCAGGCCACTGCCCGGCGCGTCGCGCATGGTGTCGGTGAGGTCTTGGACCAGCTTGCGGAGCTCCTTGTCGAACGTCTCGACCGGAGCAGCCGGCGTGCGCAGCACGGGATCGCCGAAGAGGCGGATGGGCTGGACGGGCACGCGGAACTCCTTCGCAGGTAGGCCCTCAGTCTAGGTGGCGTCAGTCCGATCCCCAGTCGAGCGGGTCGACCGCGATGGCGAGTGCTTCGGGATCCTTGCGCGCGCTGCGGGTGGCCGCGACGGCATGTAGCGCCGACGCCAGGTCATCACCCCCACCCCGCGGAACAGTGACGAGCAGTCGCACCTCGTCGGGTCGGGCAACGGCCCCAACCCGTGGCGCCACCTCCAGAGGCCCGTGCGTCCGCGCTGATGCGGGCAGCCGACCGGATGCCTCGTGCACGGCCGTGGCGGTGCCGGTCAGAGTCGCCGCGCGGACGGCCGGCGGCATGCCCAGGACCGTGCGCTCGGCGAGTTCGCGTTGGGCCAGCCAGCCCGGATCCCACCGAATCAGCGCCTGGACTGCGGGGACCGCGGCGTCGGCGGCAACGACGACCGGCGCTGCCGGTCGGGCAAGCGCGGCCGCACCGAACCAGCGACGCGCCGTCTCCTCCCCCGCGCGCAGTGCCACCCGCGACAGGTGGAGCCGCGCATCGAGGAGAAGGACGGCGCAGTAGCCCTGGTCGGCGACGGGCTCAGCACCCGGTGTCGCGACGATAAGCGCGGGCTCGTCGGGTACGCGCTCCACAACACGGTCGCCACCGGAGGTGACGACGGGTATGCCCGGGAACGCACGGCCGAGTTCTTCGGCCGTGCGACGCGAACCGACGGTGACCGCTCGGAGTCGGCCGGAACCGCACGAGGCACATCGCCAGCCTGGTGTGGCCGTGGCACACCATCGACACGACGGGGCAGCACCGGTAGCGCCGAGGGAGAGCGGACCGGAGCAGGCCAGGCATCGAGCCGGTGCTCGGCAGTCCTGGCAGGCCAGCGCGGGCACGTAGCCGCGGCGTGCGACCTGCACCAGAACGGGGCCGTCGACTACGGCCTTCTTCGCGATGTCCCAGGCTCGATGCGGCAGCCGCGCCGGGCCAGCGTCCTGCGCCGAGTCGTCGGCGTGAACACGCGGGGCGACGCGACGCAGCACGTCGCGGCGCGGGCTCACCGCAGCGGCCCAGCGCGTATCGATCCATAGTTGCGTCTCGCAACTGCGGGTGAATCCCGCCGACACGAGCGCGGCACCACTGAGATTCGAACGCAGGGCGAGGACCTCACGCGCATGCCACCCAGGCGCATGCGGCTCACTCAAGGATTCGTCACCGTCGTCCCACACGATGAGCAGGCCCACATCGGGGACGGGGGCAAAGGCAGCGGCACGCGTGCCGAGCACGATGCGCACCCGGCCCGTGAGGACGCGAAGGAACTCGGCATAGCGCCGCTGCGGACCGAGGTCGGCGGAGAGAACCGCGTGGCGGCCCGTGCCCAGGGCGGCCGTGAGGGCGGCGTCGACGCGGGACAGATCACGGGCATCGGGAACGACGATGACCACGCCGTGGTGGCGTGCGCCCAGGGCCGCTAGGTCGGCGAGGAGCGACGGCCAGTCGTCTGCGGGCTGGGCCGAGCCACCCGGTGCACACGCGAGAACGGCGCGCAGCCCCGTGTCGCCCTCTCCGATGCGACGTGCGAGCGCCTCGCCGCCGACGTAGGTGGCCCACGCGGATGACGGAGCGCGTGGATCGGGCACCTGTGCGTCGGAAGGCGCGGCGAGCACGGAAGTCTCGGCACGGGCATGACGCGGGGGCACGGCTGCGCGAATCACGTCGGGAAGGGTGCCGGCATAGCGGTCGGCGACCGCCCGGCACAGGGAATGGACCTCAGGCGTGAGCACCGGGTAGGTCGTGATCACGCGCTGGATCGGCTGGAGGCGGTGTTCGCTGGAATCGGCCAAGTCGACGACGAAAGCATCGACGAGTCGCCCGGAGAAGCGCACGCGGACCCGGCTGCCGACAACCACCTGGTCGGCCAGCGTGTCGGGGATCGCGTAATCGAAGACCCGGTCAAGGTGCGGCAGCGACACATCGACGACGACGCGCGCTACCGGGGCCACGCCCTGATCGTGCCAGTCAGGTCCGACGGCGCCGCCGGGATGCCAGGATGAATGATCAGCCCATCGGGAGGGAGAGCCGTGAGCCACCGCTTCGTGACCACACCGCTCCCCCAGCCGCCCCCGGTCCGGAGCACGGCCTTCTACGGGCGCATCGTGGTCCTCGTCGTCATCGCCGCCGTCATGACGGTGGGCGCCTGCGCCTACGCGATCGGAGTCGCCTTCTCGCTCGATCGCGAACCGGTACCCCTGCAGGAATGGTTCATCGGGTCATGGGGACTGGTCGTCTCCGGCGAGCGACCCCCTCAGCAATTGGTGATGATCGCGCTGCTCGGCATTGCCATCATCGGCCTGACAGCCGTGCTCTTCGAGGCCATCACATCGCTGATGACGATCAGCCCCCGGCGCCTGTACCTCGAGAGCCTGCGCTACGCCGGCGCCGTCGCTCCCGCACCGGGTCGTCGCGTGCGCGTCACCGTGATCGTGCCCGCCCACAACGAGGAAGCAGCACTGCCCATCACCCTGGGAGCCCTCGGGGAGCAGACGCGACTACCCGACCGCGTCATCGTCGTTGCCGACAACTGCACGGATCGCACTGTCGCGATCGCACGGGAGATGGGCCACGAGGCCTTCGAGACGGTCGACAACACCCACAAGAAGGGCGGCGCACTCAATCAGGTGCTCGGGATGCTCCTGCCGCTCTCGGGCCCCGACGATGTCATCCTCGTGATGGACGCCGACACGAGCCTTGGCCCGCGCTTCATCGAGGTGGCCGCCCAGCACCTGGAGGACGACCCCGAACTCGCGGCCGTGGGAGGAGTGTTCTACGGCGAGCCAGGCAGTGGACTGATCGGGCAGTTCCAGCGCAATGAGTACACGCGCTACAGCCTGCAGATTCGCCAGCGTCGCGGGCGGGTCTTCGTCCTGACAGGCACCGCCACCATGTTCCGGGCTGAGGCCTTACTCGATGTTGCCGCGGCGCGCGGTGTCTTCATTCCCGGTGAGCCCGGCAAGGTCTACGACACCGCGGCGCTCACCGAGGACAACGAACTCACCCTCGCACTGAAATCGCTGGGCGCCACGATGATGTCACCCGCCGAGTGCTACGTCGTCACCGAGATCATGCCCACCTGGCGCAATCTGTGGAAGCAGCGCCAGCGCTGGCAACGCGGAGCGCTCGAGAACCTCGGCGCCTACGGCTTCACGGCGGCAACGATCCGCTACTGGGGGCAGCAACTCGGCATCGGCTACGGCACGGTGGCTCTCAACTCAGCCCTGCTCTTGATGCTCATCACCTTCCTCGCCATCGACATGTGGATCTGGTTCCCGTTCTGGACGGCCGTCGGCGCGGTCTTCCTCCTCGAGAGGGTGCTGACCGTTTGGAAGGGCGGATGGCGGGCGCGCCTCCTCGCGGCCACCCTGGTACTCGAACTGGCCTATGACGTGTACCTGCAGGCGGTGTTCGTCAACTCCCTGTGGAACATCAGCCTGGGTCGCGAAGCGCACTGGGGCCACGTCACCCGACAGGGTGCGTCGACATGAGCGTGATTCGCGCAGGAGCCGTCTTTCCCAGCGACATCCTCGACGAGCCGTGGTTCGGCACCTTTGGGCTCTTCGTCGCCCTCAACACCGTCATCTACCTCGGCCTGACCGCGGCGAAATTCGTGCCGTGGCCGGCTCAGGTGCAACCGCGGCAGGTTCGCCGCCTCCTCCCCCACTCACACGAGGACGAGACCATGCCCACTCCCCGAAAGGCAGCCCTGCGAGCTCTCGAGGATCCGGCCAGGAGCCTGCGCATGCGAGCGGCGCGCCAGACCATCCCCATCGCCCTGGCGCTCGTGGGCGCCCTGACCTCGGTCGTCAGCCTCATCTACCTGCTGCTCTACTACGCGGCCGAGGGGCCGATCATGATCGTGCCGCTTGCCTTCGGCGTCTCGCTCATCGTGCTCTCGATGATGATGGCGCGACGGCCGATCAGGCCGAAGGCCATGATCTGGGCCTGGACGATCCTCATGATCGGCCTCATCGCCGAGACGTGCTGGCGCGCCGTGGTGCTCGACAGCGCCGTGCCCTTGGGAGTCACCCTCATCATCCTGGTCTTCACCGCACCGATCGCTCTGTCGTGGTCTGCGGGCATCGTCGCGGCCATCGCCGGCACCGGTGCCATCGTCACCGCCGGGGCGATCGTGTCGGTGGTCGACACCATCTCGTGGTCGTTCGCCGCCCTGAGCGCCGCCCTCTCCAGTTTTGTCCTCCTGTACCTGCGCGTCGTCGGCATGGATCGCATCGCCGAGGAGCGCGCACGGGCGGACGCCCTCGCCAGCACCGACCCGCTCACGGGCACCTTCACGCGCACGGGCCTGATCGCCCTGGCGCCCAGCATCGCCGCCGCCGCCGAGCAGTCGGACGACGAGGTCACCGCGATCATGTGCGAGATCCAGGACCTCGACACGCTCAATGCGGACTACGGATTCGACTACGGCGGGGCCGTGATCGCCGCGACCGCGCGGTCGTTCCGCTCTGCCCTGCCGGAGCGGGCCATCGTGTC
>NBNH01000294.1 GCA_004379115.1 Actinomycetales bacterium mxb001 | reverse complement strand
GATACTAGGAGAGGGGGAGTTAGATACAGAGCATAGAATGGACCCTAGCATAATAGAGTTTTTAAAGAACACTGAATCGAACATCAACCTAATAGAAAGTAGTTTAAATGAGGTTCAGTTGCTTTTAGAGAACAGGAGTAGTTAAGAAAAAAGAACAAAAAAGGGTAAGAAAAATAGCCGCGCGAGCGGCTATTGTTATGTTTAGGGGTTAATAAGGGGGAGGACTAAAAGGAGTAAGAGTTTAAGAATAAAGGGTTTAAATAGGAGGACCGAGATAGAATTTTAGATACTAAAAGAAGGTTGTTAAATTAAAACTAGTGACAGGAAAAGAACTATGAGAATTGAACAGCTAAAAGAGAGTTTACCTATATCAAGTATAGCGCGGCTATATAATATCCCGATTAAAAATAGTAGTTACAATCAACCATGCCCTGTATGTAATGGTTCTTCAAGCTTTAAGGTATACAACGATGTTTATTATAAATGTTTTAAATGTGGGTGTAGAGGGGATATATTTAACCTAATAGTAGACTTAAAGATAGTAGAGTCAAATAGGGAGGCTATACAGAATATAGGAAAGCTGGTAGATAGTACAGAAGAGACTAAGAGGTACAGCTATACAGTTAAAGGGATGAAAGAGATTTTCAGTTTATATCACAAAGAAGCGAAAGGGAAGAGAGATAGAATAACAGAGTATTTTAGGAGTAGGGGATGGAATAAAGCGATAGAGAGGGGGGACTTTGGGTTTACAGACAACGAAGAGTATTTACAGAAGAAAGGGTATAGGACGTATGAGTTAGAGAGATTAGGGTTAATGAAGTCTAACAGCAAAGAGTTGTTTGATGATCATGTTATATTTCCTGTTAGGTCAGCTAATGGGAGCATAGCGCATTTACAGGGTAGAGCATTAAATCCAGAATCTGAGTTAAGGTGGCTAGCTGATAAAGCTACCCCCTCTATTAGTAATTACTTATATAATTTAGACAAAGCTGTTAGTAGTAAGCATGATTATATAGTATTAGTAGAGGGTATAAGTGATTGTACGTCGTTATTAGAGTTAAGTGAAGTAGATGAAAGTCCGTTACCGGTAGTAGGGACCTTTGGGATAAATACGCCATTAATAAGACATGCAAAGGAGCTAGGGAGATTCAATCAGTTATTAGCGATATTTGACAGAGATAAATACCCATTAGGGTCTAATAGAGCTGGGGAGTATAAGAGTTGGAGTCAGATAACGCCGGCGCTATGTTTACTAGCAATAGAAGCAAAGTTAGACATAAAGACATGGATGGTGCCAGATGCTAGTGGTATAAAAGATATTAATGATTTACTAATAGATATAGATTATGATCATGGGTTGTTAATAGAGTTGATAAGAGAGAGTGTAATGGATTTGCATAGAATGGCCTTAAAAGTATTTAGTAAGACAAAGGAGAGAGCAAACTTTCAGTTATTATGGGCCTTACACAAAGCGGTGCCAAATAAAGAGGAGTTAGATAGGTTAGAGGAGTATGTACTAAAGACATTTGGGTCAATGAGGGAGCATATAATGTGGTTAATGTCAGCGCCGGATTATAGTTTATGAAGTTGTATATAGATTGTCAGTTTGAGACAATATTAGCGTGCCCGTTATGTGTAGTAGCTTTATGGATAAATAAAGAGATAGAGGGAGGTAGGGATAACAGTGAAAAGATAACAAAAGGGGAGTTAGTGAGGTTAATAGATAGGGAGGTAGAGAGGGGGGCTATAGTTTATGAAGAGCATTATCTTTACCCAGACCTAATAAACTATAAAGGGTTAACCAAAACACTTAAGACAAAAATAGAGTTTATAGCCGCTAAACTTAGCTATCAGAATAAAAATCTAGAATTAGTATTATGTAGAGCCGGGTTACCTGATTCTAACTACTATAAAACAAGTTTAGAGACTAATACCTTAGAAGCCCAGATAACTAAAATAGTATCTACTAGCAGAAGAGAGTGGTTAATTAAGAATGTTTTTGGCCCATGCTACAAGCAATACAACTGGACTAATAACCTTGCTTTATGCACAGAAGACCACAGTATGCGTATTATAAGTAAAGGTATAAACCATTTATTTATACTAGAGAACTTAAAACTTGTAGGATTAAGTTGGAATAAAGCTTATAAAAAGCTTAAATCAGAAACTATTATGGGTAACGTTTATGCAGGACAGCCCCCGGCATGGTGGCTAGACTTTATTCCAAACGAACCCTTTGGTGTCATTAACACTCAAGTTACAGGCACCAAAGACCCCTCCTTTATTGACTGGATATGTAACTTAGCTAAACCTAATTACTCCGTTAAATACCTTTTTGATGACTACGTTAGTTGAACTTCTCTTAATCCCGTTTAGAGCATGTTAGAGTCTAACTTAGTGAAAAAAACTATAAAAAAAAACTATAAAAAAGAACAAGAGTAAAAGCATGTTAGAGCAAACAGATACACTCAAAGAAGAGTTAAAAGATGATAATGATGATAATGATGATAATGATGTAAGCAATAAGACAGAGGGAGTAGAAGAAGTTAAAGTAGACAGTGATAAAAAAAGTGCAGAAAATGGAGTACTTAACTTTTTAATAAAGGATATAGGTTATGGAAGTTTCTAGAGAATTAAAGTTAACAGAAAAGCTGCATAAATTGATAGAGAATCAAGAAGGCGACTTTATAGATAAACTATTAGCAGTAGACACAATCAGTTGTAATACGTTATTAACGGAGCTTAAAGTAAAAGTTATAAAAATAGATTACAAGTGGTTTTATCAAGTAATGATAGTGATATACGAGTATTACTGCAGAGAATATAAAGAGATGGAGGAGGGGTTAGAAAAGGATATAAGAGAGGGAGTAATAAAGATGCAGCTAAAGATATTTAGTGGTAAAGAGATAGAAAACGAGGAGGTAATAGAGTATATTAAGATGAGACAAAAAGTAAGGGAGCGAGTAAAATGGTTAAAAGAGAGAAGGAGAGAGAGTTAGAGGATGTATGGTATATAGGATTAGACCAGGCGTTAAGTAATACAGGTATAGCTTTATTTAATGGTAAAGAGATATATACTACTGTATTAAAGACAAG
>NBNH01000293.1 GCA_004379115.1 Actinomycetales bacterium mxb001 | reverse complement strand
GGCCTACCTCAATCGGCTGTCAGACCTGCTCTTCATCCTGTCGCGCATCGCCAACCTTCCGGGTGGCGACGTGCTGTGGCAGCCGGGAGCGTCGCGAGGCGACTAGCGCGTACCCACAGCAACGGCGAGGCGCGTCTCGGCGCGCTTGGCCGCCTGCACCGCAGGATCGTCATCGGCGGCCGCAGCCTTGGCCCTCTCCAAGGCTGCCTTGGCGCGGTCGATATCGATCTCCTCGGCGAGTTCGGCCGTCTCCGCGATGACGTTGACCTGGTCGGAGTCGACGGAGAAGAAGCCGCCGTGGACGGCCACGAGGACCTTCGTGCCGTCGGTCGTCTCGATGCGCAGGGGCGCATCGAGGAGAAGGGCAAGCACCGGTGAGTGACCGGGCAGGATGCCGATCTCGCCGTCGGGCGTCTTGGCCACGACGCTCTTGGCTGAGCCCTCCCAGATGGAGCGCTCAGCCGACACGAGGGCGACCTTGAGCTCTCCCACGATCAGGACTCCTTGGCGAGCTGAGCGGCCTTGGCCTCGACATCCTCGATGCCGCCGCACATGAAGAACGCCTGCTCGGGAATGTGGTCGTAGACGCCATCGCACAGGGCCTTGAAGGATGCGATGGTCTCCTCCACCGGCACGAACGATCCGGGCTGGCCGGTGAACGCTTCCGCCACGAACATGTTCTGCGACAGGAAGCGCTGGATGCGACGGGCCCGGTTGACGATGATCTTGTCCTCCTCGGACAGCTCGTCCATGCCGAGGATGGCGATGATGTCCTGCAAGTCCTTGTAGCGCTGGAGAATCTCCTTGACGCGCGCGGCCACGGCGTAGTGCTCCTCGCCGACATAACGCGGATCGAGGATGCGCGACGTGGAGTCGAGCGGATCCACTGCGGGATAGATGCCGAGCTCAGAGATGGGGCGCGAGAGCACGGTCGTGGCGTCGAGGTGCGCGAAGGTGGTCGCCGGCGCGGGGTCGGTGAGGTCGTCGGCGGGGACGTAGATCGCCTGCAGCGAGGTGATCGAGTGGCCACGGGTCGAGGTAATGCGCTCCTGGAGCATGCCCATCTCATCGGCGAGGGTGGGCTGGTAGCCCACGGCCGAGGGCATGCGGCCAAGCAGCGTTGATACCTCGGAGCCCGCCTGGGTGAAGCGGAAGATGTTGTCGATGAAGAGCAGCACGTCCTGCTTCTCGACATCGCGGAAGTACTCCGCCATGGTCAGCGCCGTCAAGGCCACGCGCAGGCGCGTGCCCGGAGGCTCGTCCATCTGACCGAACACCAGGGCCGTCTTGTCGATGACGCCAGATTCGGTCATCTCGAGAAAGAGGTCGTTGCCCTCGCGGGTGCGCTCCCCCACGCCGGCGAAGACCGACACGCCACCGAAGTTCTCGGCAACGCGGTAGATCATCTCCTGGATCAGCACCGTCTTGCCGACGCCGGCACCCCCGAAGAGGCCGATCTTGCCGCCCTTCACGTAGGGGGTGAGGAGGTCGATGACCTTGATGCCCGTGGAGAAGACCTCGGTCTTGGACTCGAGCTGATCGAACGCCGGAGCGGCGCGGTGAATGCCCCACCGCTCCTTGATGTCGAGGGTCGACTTGTCGACGTCGAGAGGCTCGCCCAGGGTGTTCCACACGTGACCCTTGGTGACCTCACCAACCGGGACCGAAATGGGAGCGCCCGTGTCGCGCACGGCAGCGCCGCGCACCAGACCGTCAGTCGGCTGCATGGAGATGGTGCGCACCATGTTGTCACCGATGTGCTGGGCGACCTCGAGGGTGAGCATGCGCGTGCCACCACCCTCCTCGCCCTGGTCGAAGGAGACGTCCACGTTGAGGGCGTTGAAGAGCTCAGGCATTGCCTCGACCGGGAACTCCACGTCGACGACGGGGCCGGTGACGCGGGCGACGCGTCCCACACCCGGTGCCGTTGCGTGGGGGGTCGCCGAGTCCATCGTGGCGGTCATGTCGATCCTCTTTCCTTCGGTTGCTGCGATCGGTAGCGGGGACTAGGCGGAGGCGAGAGCATCGGCGCCGCCGACGATCTCGCTGATCTCCTGGGTGATTTCGGCCTGGCGTGCCGCGTTGGCCTGCCGGGTGAGCGAGCGGATGAGGTCCTCGGCGTTGTCGGTCGCGGACTTCATCGCGCGCCGCCGGGCGGCGTGCTCTGAAGCGGCCGACATGAGAAGTGCTGTGTAGACCGCGTGATCGATATAGCGGGGCAGGAGTGCGTCGAGCACGGTGTCAGCACCGGGCTCGAACTCGTAGAGCGGGAAGGGCAGCGACTCCCCCGCCTTGGTCTCTACGACCTCGTCGACGATCTCCAGGGGCAGCACACGGCGCACGCGGACCTGCTGGACGGCCATATTGACGAAGTGGGTGTAGACGATGTGGATCTCGTCGATACCCCCCTCAGACTCAGGCGTGAGGAAGGCTTGGAGCAAATCGTCACCGATCCTGCGCGCGTCGGCGTAGGTCGGCTGGTCAGTAAAGCCGGTGTACTGCCCGCCCATCGTGATTCCGCGGAAGCGGTACCACGCAACGCCTTTGCGCCCCACGACGTAAGGAGTGACGTCGAGGCCCTGCTCATTGAGCAGACGGGTGAGCCCCGCAGCCTCGCGGATGGCATTGGCGGAGTAGGCGCCGGCAAGGCCGCGATCGGCAGTGATCACCAGGACCGCCGCTCGATCGCGTACTTCGGGCGCGCGCACGAGCGGGTGATTGGCGATGTCCGTGGCGTGGCTCGCCGCAGCTGAGACCGCCTGGGTGAGCTGGATGAGGTACGGCGTCGACGCCTCAAGACGCTGCTGCGCCTTGACGATGCGTGACGACGCAATCAGCTCCATGGCCTTGGTGATCTTCTTCGTCGCCTGGACGGAGCGAATCCGCCGGCGGAAGACCCTCAGCTGCGCACCCATGACGTCTCTCCTCGACCCGCGCCTATGCCCGCCGCGTCCGCGTGATCTGCGTCGGATCGATGTCATCCTCCGACAGCGCGGCCACGGGCTCGTCCTTGATGAGCATCTCGCCCGTGTGCGTCGTGAATTGGCGCTTGAAGGTGGCAATGGCCGACTTGAGCGTCGTGACCGTGTCGTCGGACAGATCCGACGTCTGGCGGATCGTCTCGAAGATGCCCGGCTGTTCGCGCTGGATGTAGTCGAGGAACTCAGCATCGAATCGGCGGATGTCCTCGACGGGTACGTCGTCGAGCTGACCCGACGTGCCGGACCACACCGAGACGACCTCGCGCTCCATCGCCTGCGGCTGGTACTGCGGCTGCTTGAGCAGCTCGACCAGGCGGGTGCCTCGCGCGAGCTGAGCCTTGGATGCCGAGTCGAGGTCGGATCCGAAGGCGGCGAATGCCTCGAGCTCGCGGAACTGCGCGAGGTTGAGGCGCAGGCTGCCGGCGACCTTCTTCATGGCCTTGGGCTGAGCCGACCCACCCACGCGCGACACGGAGATGCCGACGTTGATGGCCGGGCGCACGCCCGAGTTGAAGAGGTCAGACTCGAGGAAGCACTGGCCGTCCGTGATGGAGATGACGTTGGTCGGGATGTACGCCGACACGTCATTGGCCTTGGTCTCGATGATGGGCAGCCCAGTCATGGAGCCCCCGCCCATTTCGTCGCTGAGCTTGGCGCAACGCTCGAGGAGCCGCGAGTGCAGGTAGAAGACGTCACCGGGGTAGGCCTCGCGACCCGGCGGGCGGCGGAGCAGAAGTGACACAGCGCGGTAGGCCTCAGCCTGCTTCGACAGGTCGTCGAAGACGATGAGGACGTGCTTGCCCTGGTACATCCAGTGCTGGCCGATCGCCGAACCGGTGTAGGGAGCGAGGTACTTGAACCCTGCGGGGTCGGATGCCGGCGCAGCGACGATGGTCGTGTAGTCCATCGCGCCGTACTCCTCGAGCGCACCCTTGACCGAGGCGATGGTCGAGCCCTTCTGGCCGATGGCGACGTAGATGCAGCGCACCTGCTTCTTCGGATCCCCGGACTCCCAGTTGGAGCGCTGGTTGATGATCGTGTCGAGGCAGACGGCAGTCTTGCCGGTCTGCCGGTCGCCGATGATGAGCTGGCGCTGGCCGCGACCGATCGCCGTCATGGCGTCGATGGCCTTGATGCCCGTTTGCATGGGCTCGGTCACCGGCTGGCGCTGGACGACCGTGGGCGCCTGGACCTCCAGGGCGCGACGCCCCTCGGCCTCGATCGGGCCCTTGCCGTCGATGGGGTTACCGAGCGGGTCCACCACGCGCCCGAGGTAGCCGTCGCCGACGGGGACCGAGAGCACCTCGCCAGTGCGTCGCACCGGCTGGCCCTCCTCGATCTTGGAGCCGTCACCCAGGAGCACGACGCCGATCTCGCGCACGTCGAGGTTGAGGGCGACGCCGAGTAGGCCACCGTCGAACTCGAGGAGCTCATTGGTCATCGCCGAGTGCAAACCCTCGACTCGAGCGATCCCGTCGCCTGTCTCGATCACTCGGCCCACTTCTTCGCGGGCCGTGGTGGGTGAGTACGACGCGACGTTTCGCTCGATCGCGCTCCGGATCTCGTCCGGTCGGATCGTCAGCTCCGTCATGGTGCCTGCTCTCCTTCTTCGGTCGCTCTCGGCGACATCTTTCGCTTGCCTGACTGTGTGACTGCGTGTGTGACTGGATGTGTGCCGATCAGCCGAGCATCGTGCGCCGGGCTTGTTCGAGTCGTGCTGAGACCGTGCCGTCGATCACCTCGTCGCCGACGGTGACGTGGACTCCACCGAGGACGGCGGGATCGATCGCGACGTTGAGGCGGACCCGGCGTCCCTTGAGGGCGCTGAGTGCCTCGGACAGGCGCCGCTCCTGCTCGGCGTCGAGACGTTGGGCGACACGCACCTCGGCGACGATCCGCTGACGCTGGCGCGCGGCCGCGTCAGCGAGGTCGTCGACGACGGCATCGATCCGGCGCCCGTGGAGGTGCCCCACGCCGTAGCCGAGCACGAGCCGGGTGGTCGCGGTCGAGCGATCGCGCAGGAGGTCCTCCACGATGCCTGCCTTGGCCTGGGCCGACAGGGAGGGATCCGTGAGTGCCATCTGCAGGTCTGGCGAGGAGTCGATCGCGCGCCCGAAGCGGAAGATCTCGCCTTCGGTCGCGTCGAGGTCCCCAGCCGCGTCGGCCACCATGAAGGCTGCCTGATCGGCGAGGCTCTCGATCCCCAGCAGGAAATCGCTGTCCGACGTCCAGCGACGGCGTACTGCCTCCTGAAGCACCTGCAGGGTGAGCGGGCTGACCCGCGACGCCAGGAGCGACGCGGCCAGCTCGGAGCGCGAGTCGGCCGATTGACCAGAGTCGGCGAGGGCCGTGCGCAGCGTCTTCTCGCGATCGAGCAGATCGGCCACGGAGAAGAGCTCAGCCGGGAGACCGGAGAGTCCCTCGGCGCCACGCTGACCATCGAGCCAGTCGGAGAGCTCCGACAGGCTGCTACGACTCGCACCCAGCATCAGCGACCCGCCTCCCGCTGCGCGACCTGGGACTCCAGGTCGGCGAGGAAGGAATCGACGGTGGCCTTCACGCGCGCATCGTCGGTCAGGGTCTGCCCGACCACCTTGCCCGCGAGCGCCACGGCAACCTCCCCGACCTGTCGGGTGAGCTGTGACGTGGCCTGTGCACGCTCGGCCGCGAGCTGAGCCTCGGCCTGGGCCGTCACTGCGGCGGCGGCGGCACGCGCTTCATTGCGCGCCTCCTCCACGATCGCGGCGCGATCGGCCTGTGCCTGAGTGCGGATGGCCGCCGCTTCCTCGCGGGCTGACGCGAGCGCTGCGCGGTACTCCTCGAGTGCACGTTGCGCCTCCGCCTGGGCCTCCTCGGCCTTGCGCAGACCGCCCTCGATGGCGTCCGTGCGGGCCGCGAGGGCCTCCCTGATCTTGGGCAGCGCGACCTTGGCGAGTACGCCGAAGACGATGAAGAACGCCAGCAGGCCGACGACGAGCTCGTCGATCGGCACTGCGAGGACGCTCGGCATCGGTTCGTTCTCTCCGCCGGCGGCCATGAGCTGGCCCGTAAGGAAGTTGGACACGGGTTATCCGATCAGGTGCCGTAGACGAACGGAACGACGAAGCCGATGAGGGCCAGCGCCTCGGCGAGTGCGAAGCCGAGAAGCATGTTCTGGCGAATGACGCCATAGGCCTCGGGCTGGCGAGCGATCGCCTGGACGCCCTGGCCGAAGATGATTCCGATGCCGACGCCGGGGCCGATGGCCGCAAGGCCATAGCCGACGGAGCCGATGGAGCCGGAGAGCTCAGCGAGCAGTGACATGTCTTTTCCTTCGTGTCCGGGCCGACAGTCTGGTCTGCCGGTCTGGGGGCCTTATTCGGTTGTGGTGGTGCAGGTGGAGCGGGACGAACTCAGTGCTCCGCGTGGAGCGCTCCGCTGATGTAAACCGCCGTCAGCAGGGTGAAGATGTAGGCCTGGAGGGCCTGGATCAACAACTCGAAGGCGGTGAGTGCCACCGCCATCGTGAAGGAGGCCACCGACCCGAGCAGGCCGATCACCGTGAATGAGAGCAGGTAGTACGCCGCGATGCTGAACGTGGCGAGGAGCAGGTGCCCAGCGAACATGTTGGCGAAGAGACGCACGGCGTGGGTGAACGGCCGCACGATGATGTTGGAGATGAACTCGATGGGCGAGAGCAGGATGTACATCGGCTTGGGTACGCCGGGCGGGAAGAGCATGCCCTTGAAGAACCCGCCGAAGCCTTGGCGGTAGATGCCGAGGGGCACCCACGTGAAGTAGACGATCAGCGCGAAGGCCACGGGGATCGCGAACACGCTCGTGATGGGGAACTGGGCGAAGGGGATGATGCCCAGGACGTTGAAGGACCACACGAGGAAGAAGAACGAGAAGAGCAGGGGGACGAACTTGTCGCCCTCCTTGCCGATGACGTCGCGCGCGATGCTGTCGCGAATGAAGAGGTAGCCGGTCTCGCCAAGGTTTTGTGCGCCCTTGGGCACGACCTGTGGGCGACGGAAGGCGTAGAGGAAGAAGCCGAGGACCATCACGACCGCGATGGCGACGAGGATCGTGACTTTGTTGATGCCGACCGTCGTGCCGAGGAAGTTCCAGCTCACGAGGTCGTCGAAGAAGAAGATCTCCGAGCCTGCAGCGGGGAATCCGCACGGGTTGGCGGCGTTTTCGAACTTGCATTCGAGGCTACCGGCTGCGACAAGGCTCATGGGGTGCCTCGTCGGTGTCCACGCAGGATGCGGGTCGCGCGGTCTGGCACGGCCTGGTCCTTCCCCGGCGCTGTCGCCTCGAGGCGTCGATGGATGAGGTAGAGCGATAGGAACATACCGAGCAGGGCACCCGCGCCGATCAGGAGGGGGGCACTGCCCACCCAGAGGGACAGCAGCCATCCCAGGCCCGCGTAGAACGCGATGCCCGTGAGGAGATGGCTCATGATGATCCAGCCGGTGTTGGCGGTCGTCCAACCTTCCTTGTCGT
>NBNH01000292.1 GCA_004379115.1 Actinomycetales bacterium mxb001 | reverse complement strand
ATGCACACCACATTTGGTAGTGCATGTTCTAGTTTTGTAAAATCCATATTGTTGCCAACGAATTTATTTGGATTATTTTAACAATTCTGGCAATTAATGTCAATGGATTTATTCTATTAAAACTGTTTTAAATGGCAAGTTAGCAGCATCCTCAGCTGGCATTTTTTTAGCCCAAGCTTGTGGAATTAAGCTGTGCCACTTAAATCCAGCTTGCTTGCTTAATGTTCCTGGTTTTTCCTCTAAGCTGCGATACAAAAACTTAGGACGTGCAGCTTTAATGATTTCACTGTCTAAATCTGGAATTGTTGATAACAACTTAGCTATTGTTCTGCAATCATCTAACGCTCTGTGGCAATCAATAATTGGAATACTGTGCGCGCAGGCTAAATTGATTAATCCAGTGCTTTTACAGTACTCAGAATTTGGATAAGTAAAATCTTGAGTGTCAACCCAAACATTATTTACTCCAAAACCAGCTCCAATAACTCGTTGAAGTTGTTTTTTATCGAATTCAGTATTATGAGCTAACAAATATTTCACATTTACTGACATGCTATAAATCATGTCCAATGCTGATTCTTGTGCTGCTCCTTCTTTGAGCATTTCAACACTAATTTTATTGATTGGTTGGGCTGGATTGCTCATATTCTCCCAATTAATTAAAGAGCTAACTTGACTTAATACAGCTTTAGTAGTTGTACTGTACAAGATAGCTCCCACTTCTATAACTGAACTGGATTCATCTAACCCAGTTGTTTCTGTATCTAAGATTATGATGTTCATGATATTGTTGACTCAGTATCATAATCTTATCCTATTTATCGCTGAGGCATTACAGCTTAACAGCAGCCTCAAGTTCTTTTAGACTAATTCTTAGCCTAGCTTTCAACTCCTCATCTTCTGTAATACGCAGGGCATTACAGAGATTAGCTATCGCATTTAACTTGTCTCCAGTGCTTGCCTGAACAATTGCTAAATTCATGTAAAAGTCAACTCTCTGCCCCAAAGACAGTGCTTTCTTGTAGTGTTGAATTGCCTGTTGAGGCATTCCCAACTGGTATTCTATATTGGCAAGGTTATTGTATGCTTCCGCAAAATCAGGATTAATCCTGATAGCAGCACATGCATCTTCTAAGCATGTGTTATCGTTTATGGCTTTCTTTGCGCAAGCCCTATTATTATAGGCTTCCGCAAAATTAGGATTAATTTGTATTGCCCTTGTGTGGCAATAGATTGCTTTATCATACTGCCCGATTCGTTTGCAGTATATTCCGAAATTTGTCCAAACAAGTGAATCTTCTGGATTCACTTTTAAATAATTAACAAAATCATCAAATGTCATCATAGTAAACCTCGGTGTTGCCAGCTTTGTCTAGCATAACTAATATTTGATAATTTGTCAATAGATTACTTAATGTTTTCTAGCTTCCTGTATCTTTGAAGAGCGTCTGAATAGCCAATATGTGCTGCTTGCCAGTAGTCAAGTTTAGCATCTTTTTTGCTTATTTTTTCTTTTAGTACTGCTCTGTGGTAATATGCTCTGGCGCACCATTTATTGATATTAATGCAGCTACTAATATTACTTATGCCAGAGGAAATATCACCTAATTCGCCTAGCACTATTCCTTTCAAAAGAAAAGCAATTGAGCAGTTTGGATCAATTTCCAAAGCATCGTTACAGTCATCTAACGCAGCTTTATAGTTAGATTTTTGAATATATAATTCTGCTCTTTCACAATAATATATTGGATTATCTAACTCAATATTAATGGCTGAAGTATAATCATTAATTGCATTATCTATCTTCTTCAAAGCAGCATAACAATCTGCTCTTTCACGAAATATTTTAGAACTTTTTTCCGTACTAAGTATTTTAGAGTAATACTTGATAGCAGTTTTGTAATCTCCATCATGAGCCGATAAGAAAGCTATTTTTCTGTCTTCCATTGTTTATTCCTATTGTTTGTTGTTGACTTGTTTGGATTATTTCAGTAATTAATGAAATACTGAAATAATCCATTAATCTATTTTACTTCTGGCAAAAGGCACTTGTCAGAATCGCAGGGAGCTGGGCCAGCATCAACCATTTCTCCAAAGTCATAACGATACAAAGCATCTAAAAATGAGTTGTTTACCTTTCTACTAGAGACTTCTTTTACTAGCTGTAAATAAGTATCTTTATCGATAGGCTCAAAAGGCAATCTAGGATAGGACTGATGATCATCAAACCGACTAAGAATAGCAGCAGAAATGTAACCGCTGTCGTTTTGGATTGCGTCATAAATAGCTTTCCCTAATTCCTGTATTTCAGATTCCCTCAATTCTAAAGTAGCAGAGGTATTATGTGT
>NBNH01000291.1 GCA_004379115.1 Actinomycetales bacterium mxb001 | reverse complement strand
CTATTTAATCCTACAGATCCTTCTTGGATCAAATCTATTAAACTTAGGTTACAAGTCTTTCTTTTTATATAAGGTTTAGCTATTAGAACTACTAGTCTTAAGTTAGTGACTATAAGTTTTTCTTTTGCTCTATGAGCTTTTAAAATGATAGAGTTAAGTTCTTCTAGAGGGATATTTAACTGTTTAGCTTGAGATGTAGAAGCTGACATAGAGCGCAGAGAGAGATTAAGGGAGGGGTTATCCTCAATAAGTTGCATAGCTATGCGAATAGTTCTGGATAGCTCTTTTTGTTCTTCACTCGACAGAACTTTGTATTTACCTATTATCTTTAAAAAGTCTCCTAATGAGTCTTCTCTCTCATAAGTTATTAGTTTTCCTTTATCGTCTCTTGTATGGAGATTTAACAGGTTTTGTTTTGTACTTTTCTTTCTAGGCATATCAGTTATATTAGAACGTGTATTGTTAATCCTAATATAACTGCTTTTTTTTTGTTTATCCTACTTCTACAAAGGTATTTGCTCCTGCATTAAATGCTATTTCTTTTAGTGCTTCTCTTATAGAAAAATTATCCTCATTGTATATAATATGAAGCACATTGCTGTCCAACTCTATTAAAGGATGCATGAATCTTCTAAAACATTCTTCTATAGATGCTTCTAAAGTTTCAGAAGAGTTAATAGAGGGGAGAAGAGGTTGTCTAGAGTCTGAGATATCGGAGATATCGGAGGTATCAGAGGGTTCGGGTTGAAAAGATTGGAGGTCAACGATCATAGATTTAGGTCTATGAAAAGGGGGGTTATAGAGAAATATACAGGGGATAAAAGCCGAGATAATATTAGTACCTACAATACTGCGGGACCTACCTGGTTTACGGCGTAGGACTAGAACATGGAGGGGTTTAAGGCCTGCTTGTACTGCTTGTTCACCTGCGAATAAAATACCCTGGTGACCCAAGGTAATAATACCAAAACCACCCGGGGCTAAAGTTCGTTTAAGTTCTCGGCATAACTCTATAAACTCAGTATTACCCATAACAAAATCAGACCTTAAAGGTGCTTCAACTATAGCTAAGTTTATAAACTCATCTTTAATATACTTAGCGCCAATTACTCCTGACTGCTCTATAGTTTCCACGTTACCTTTAAAGGTAATTACTTCTGTAGGGTAATAATCCTTTTGTTTTTCCTCAGGTTCTTTTATCTTTTTAATGGCCTGCTTAACGCTGGTACAGCCTTCTAGTAATTCTTCAGCTACCTCTAGTTGTTTTTTCTTTGATAGTCTTGATAATAGTTTTATTTCTCTAGGGTCTTCAGATACTGCTGATTGAGTTAATAAAGGTATTGCCTCAGAGTTTATTCCTGTTTGAGCAAGTTTTATTTTACGGTAGGCACTTATTAACTCTTTTACCTCTTTATGGGGTATACTTTTTAATTCATCAGATTCTTGAGCCAGCTCTAAAACCTCTTCTTTAAGTTCTTCAGGCACTCCGGTACGGGCGAGCATATACAAAGAGCTAAGAGCTAATTTATTAAGACCCAAAAGATATTTCTGTCCATACTGTTTTGACAGATTATGTATATTGATAAAGTTAGTCACAGTATCGTGGCTTAACTCATTATCAAATTTATCACTTATCCATTGCTGCCAATACTTATTAGCCTGTCCTCTAATAGAGTTTTCGAATATCTGACGGGCCTCTATAAACAACCCTCCTAGTTTTACAACAGTTTTTAAGTTATATCTTCTTAAGTCATTAGCAATAGCATTTATCTGCTCAGATAATACTTCTAAACGGTTAGATGATGTTTCGTCTAAATCCTCTAATAGGACGTTAATTTTAGTTAAATCAGAAGTCAGAATAGGCGATAACTCGGGTTGTTTCTCAGAAGAGTCTTGTTTTTTAAACATAAACTTACTCCCACTTTATAGATTGAATGTAAGAATAACATAACTTTTAAAAAATAGGTAAGAAAGTGAAAAAAAAGTTAGGTCAGGTTTCTCAACCTGACCTAACCATCTACGTATTAAGCTTTTCCTACTTTAGTCGGCTTTAAGTAGTTTAATAAACTCTCAATAACCTGTTTATCTTCTATGTTATTCTGCTTAAGTCTAGGTTCGACTACATACTTTAAGAATGCATTTTTCTCTTTTTCTGTAAACGTGATTACATCTTCTAGTAAAAGGTATGCAACGTTAGTAAGGTCTAAAGCCTGTAGTTTTTTAAACAGCTTTTTATTAGACATAGGGATTAAAGGGATTGTAGTTGAACTTTAGTATTTTAAGCTAGGAATGGGGATTAGGGGAAGGTTCTGAAAGATTTAAATTAATAGTGCGTTTAGTAGATTTAGAGGTAGTAAAAGTGATTACTTTACGGGAGGGGATAAGAAGCTCTTCTTTATTGTGAGGGCTGATAACCTTACGAGGCTTTCTTGTTTTTACTTTAAGAGTGCCTAGAGGGTAAATAGAGACATCACAATCAGAATCAAGAGTTTGAGTAATAGACGTAATTAACAGTTCTATAACTTCTGACACTTTCTTTTGTGTTAGTTTAGCCTCAGAAGCTATTTCGGGAATCATATCTTTAACAGAAAGGCGCATACAATTAATGTTTAGTACGGATACATCTTTTTAAAATATAGCTGTATTTACATAAAAATTAACCTTTCAACGAAACTTTCGTTGAAGTATGTACTAATTATTGGATCTGTCAAAGTGAGTAGTGGCTTGAATAAAAGGAAGATATATTTCTTGTATTAGATTTTCAAAGTGGGGTGGGTTTAGGCCTACACTAGTGCTAGAGCATTTACAATTAGTGGTAGAGAAAGCTCTAGACTTCTCTAAATTATACTGGTCTACTGCGTATAGCAATTTAAAACTAACGGCGCAACCTCCTCTAATTCTATAAAACCAATCTATATAAAAACTACCTTTATATATATTCTCAATCTCAGCCAGTACAAATCTTCCACTAAACTGTGTAACAGCGTTTTCTTTATGTGGATTAAGGTTAGTCTCTACTATTAATAACTTTTCTCGTGCTTCTCCTACCCAACCTTCTTTCATTACTATCCAACTTATCCGTCTTTCCCATATAGGC
This sequence comes from Actinomycetales bacterium mxb001, assembly GCA_004379115.1. GTDB lineage: Bacteria > Actinomycetota > Actinomycetes > S36-B12 > S36-B12 > Mxb001. The sequence continues at coordinate 3,129 of NBNH01000291.1, read as the reverse complement.
AGAAATATTTGGGTATCCCGTTTAGCTGTGTGTATTATATTCATATACAAGGGCTATCTGTAGATTAACTTTTAAGAAGGTTTACGTTCTTCTTCTGAACTTTTTTATTTTACTTATTTACTTAACTTTATTGCTTAGGCGTGTGCAGCCTTATAAAACTCTAGGAACCAAAAGAAATATATGACAATAGATCCAAATTACTTTGTAGCGTTAGTAGGAAAAACACCGAGTGCGCAGAATAAACCAGTAGCAGTAGACGAAGAAGGGCATTTAATAATAGCTGAGTTTGGGTATGAGTTATCTGATATAGATACAACAGACGGGTCGACAGGCTTTTACGGATATTTAGATTTAGTTGGTAACTGGTATATAAAGAAAATAATAGAGCAAGAAACTATTACCAGTGTACGATTTGCTAAAGGCGCTAATAGTTATGCTACTAACTGGAATAATAGAGCATCTCTTAGTTATGATTATTTCAGCTCTGTATTCTAATTCTTATGTAGATTAACATGCCATATAAAACTATTTAAATATATGAATTATAATTATAACCCTATAGCAGATGCGTTTGATCAGAATCAGATATTAGGGTATGCGACACTAAGTAACTTTCCCCTAATAGGTAAAAGTAAATTTTTGTATTTAGACAGGCAAAAGAATTATCTATACACGTGGAGTATATCAAATCAGAGATATGAATTGGTATCAACGACGATACAGAATTCTGTTGCGGTGCAGGAAAAGTTAGGAGGGATAAAGCCGGGGACTACATTTAATAACATAGCTATAACAGATATAATAAATAGGTTACTATATCCTGTACAGTTTAGTTCCTTTACAGTAGCTCCTGACAGCAATACAGTTACGTTTACAGAACCTTTAGATAGTAATAATAAAGAAAGAACGTTAGAGGTAGGACAGTCAATATTTAATACTAATACTACTAGTACTATCAAAATAATATTATCTACTAACTTTTCACCTGTAACTAACTTATTGTTTAAAGAAGACTATTATGGCCTTTTAAGCTTACCTAATAACCCTTCTGATATAGCCCCCTCTATCCCAGATTCAAGGTCTATAAGCGCTAGTAATGTGTTTACTACTAATGTTTTGAATCATTTCTCTGTTGTTCCCGGTAAATTAGAATGGTGGCTAAATGCTAAAGACAACTTAAACCAATCTTTTGATAGCTTTAAGTACACACTTAAATGGGTCTATAGAAGTATTGCTTTCTGCTCTACCAACGCTGGTCTTATTAATATTCCTGTAGCCGGTTTGAGAACTGATATACCTTTACAAAACAATGGGTTGACTAAACCTACTAGTATTACTACTCCTAGTACTCTTACTACACCTAACTATATATATATTTTTATTCCTAAACTGGGTAACTCCCCTTTTAACCTTGATCTTATAACCTCCTCCGGTATTACAGTACCTTTTGTGTTTACTGAACTAACTTCCCCTGTAAGCCGTGTAGTTTCTTCACGTGAGACAAAAGTGCTTTACTACATGTATAGAAGTCTAAATCCATTAGCTGGTAGTATAAAAATAAACTTAGAATAAATATATGTCAAACACAACAGATATAAAGATAGCTGGGACTTTAGCCCCTAGTAGTAGTAAAGATACATATCCAACGCATTATGCCAAGTATGGGAAGGGAGGGTTTATAAGTGTAGCCTCGCTCAGCTCAACTGGAGATCTGACTAATCCTGGGCTACCAGATATACCTTCAGAAAGAATAGAAGAAGGGATGGCCGTCTATGTAAGAGCTAATAGGACTATTTATCTAAAAGACTCTAATGCAGCCGGTTTTGTTAATGTACCCCCGGGCTGGCGACCTTATTTAGGTGCATCCGCTGGAGGCAATGATACCCCCTCTGACCTTAATAACGTTAATATTGGGTTAACAATACCCGCTGAAGGAAAATTTACTAACTTAACCGCAGATAATATAACTATAGGCTTAGGAGTTGATTCTGTCAGTTTAGAAGAATTAGGTATACAAAAAATTGTTATTAAACCTACTAGAATCTATGTCGACTCTGAAGCTCCAACTGTTAATAATAGAATCCAAAATAATGGTCAGAACCCTAACATACCTTTTAAATCTATAGAACGTGCTTTGCTAGAAGCGGCTAAGGTTTCTAAAACCTTTGATAACATAGATACTATCGATCGATTTGATAAAATAGCTATTGTTATAGCCCCCGGTACTTATCTTGTTGATAACCGCCCCGGTACTTTAACTTCTCAGGTCCCTAACTTTGATTTAAACCCTACTGAAGATATTCCTCTCCATTACTCCCCTATCAAACCAGGTACTTCTAAAAATAACTTTATAAACGCTCACTACCTTATTAAACTTAATACCTCTATTATCGCTAATAAAGCATATACAGAGCATATACTAAACGATACCTCTTTGAATCTGACCCTTCCCCAAAAAAATCAGTGGAAACAACATCTTACTTTATTTGTAGAAGCATTATATAAAGACTTAGAAGCATACAGTAACGTAAATAGTATACTATATGCAAGGACATATAAACTACCAAATAATCAGTTATCAGGGTATATAAAGAGTAATGAGGTACCGTTATTTAATACAACCTTAGAGACAGCTAAAAGTTTTGCACTACAAGCCTTTTTGAATGTAGGGACAGGTGGGTTTTTAGTAGAACCCAAGATAGGGTTTGGTACGAATAATATAGATCCTAATTCAGCTGGGTACATAGCTGTTAGCAATTACGTTTCTAGTTTAACTAACCTAATTAAAAACGCATTATTGACAGCTAACCCTTGGATTCCGACATCAAATAATGAATACAACATCAATACAGGTTTGTTTGCAACGGCCTCTTCTGGGACTTCTAGATTAAACTTAAATATATTTAACCCCTCTAAATTAATTATCAAGCAAGATCAATCAGCGATGTCTGAACAGGACTACCAGCTGTATGTAAGTGGGGCGGAATTTCTGAAAGCTGAAAGAACTGCAATCTTAAGAAATGCATTTAAGACTCTAACAGGGAATACTAACTTAGATAACACTTTAGTTAATAGCTTTATAACTAATGGTTCAACAACTTTTTCTTCATTTACTTTAACTTCTACACA
>NBNH01000290.1 GCA_004379115.1 Actinomycetales bacterium mxb001 | reverse complement strand
TAACATACTTATACAACATAAACCTAGTAATACTAGTGAGTGGGTAGTATCGAGGTCTAGAGTTAATATTACGAGATTTTGGGCTTGCTCCACTGCTTTTATAAAATGTGTTTATCCGTTACACGATAATGATACACCTACACCTCCTTTAACTACTACATCAGTGTTTAGGCCTAAACCTCAAACTAGAGACTCTTCTGGTATAGATGACGGAGATTCTCAGACTCAATTTCCTTTAGGTATAGGGGATGAAATTTGCATTTATTACGGGTATTTAAACAACTTAAATGAAAACATTGATAAAAAAGAGATAGGAAAAAGGTTTAAAAGGGTTTTTGTAGGGGGTATTGATACTATTACCGAAGCATGTAATGCTACCGAAGGGGTTAGCGTAGCAATTGAATGTAGGGATAGGATGAAGTACTTAATGGATTCTATATCTAACTATAACGCCGCTGATAGTAGTAGACCTACGCCTCCTGAGGAAAAAGGGAAACCTAGAAAAGAAGTAATTTTAGAATTAGCTAGGTCAGCGGTTGGTGATTTCTCTAATAATAATACCTGTTCTAGTAATGGTTGTGGTTATAAAATAGTGGAGGGTACTATAGATTCTAGTAATTATGAAGTAGACTATTTTTATAATAAAAAGGACGCTGAGGGTAGTTTAGTAGTTACACATGAACAGCAAAAGAGCGTTTCTGTTATGCCTAAGTACTATATACAAAGTAGTAGGGAGAGTTACGGTGAGCAAGAGAATAACTTTCCTATTGTTGTTGATAAACTAACTATTGACTACACTAAATATATGTCTTTGCAGGAAGTATATTATACAGAGGTTTTTGCTCATCATGTTACGGGAGATTATTATTATGCACCTAGATATGTGAGCACTCACGGTTTAAATAGCAAAGAGTTATTATACAGAACATACTTTAGCAGAATAACCCCACCTGGGTTAGGTAAACTGTATGGCAGCGATAAGGATATAGTACATCCTGGTCAAATGGCAATAGCTTATCAAGAGGAAAATAGTTTAATATCTTGGAGGTCTAATGTAATTATTAGAGATGAAGCTTCTGGAGCGGCTGGCACATTTTCTAATATATTACACGTTAAGAGTACTCCTGCTAGATTTAAAGAAAGAGGTTTTCCTTGTAGCTACCAATTTGTTACTGATAGTACTTTAAAAAAACCTACTGAATTTGCTGCTGTTGCTATAGCTTATATACGGCGTATTAGTAAACCTGTAAGAGCGGCGGAGCTACATTTATTAGGAGATCCTAGTTTATCTCCTGGCGAACTTATACAAGTTGTAGGAGCTATGCCAAAAGACTCTTATGCACAAACACCACTAGATGTTCTCGATCAGGCGTATAAAGATAGGAAAAATGCTATTCAATACGCGGACCTATACAAAAAGGAAATAGAATCTACACAAAGTAGTGTGAATGGAGATAAAACAGTATCAGAAACCTCTTCTTCCGATACTGTAAATTTAGATAATATAACTGGAGTCTCGGTTAACGGACCTATACAGATACAACAGGTTCAAGATGGACTAAATATATACTGCTCATCTAATTCACCTAGTAGCGATAGCGAGGGCGCTTCAAGTAATGCTTCTTCTACGGTTTCTACAGGAGATAAAGTGGCTGACATTACAGCAGAAGAGGATATAAAAAGTATGTGGAGAATAGAAAATATCAGGCACCAGTTTAATGATGGTAAGCCTGGTTTTTACAGTGTGTTAGCCTTAACAAACCCTTATTAATATGACAAACCCAACTACTCCAGCTATACTAAACCACTATGGGTTAAAAGATTTAGTTTTATTCGCAAGGGTTTTTAAAAAAGACCCCTTAACTAACACTGCTTTAGTAGTATTAGAAAGTAACCACGCAACAATTAAAGCTGTTATTTCTGCGGAGATAGAGAATAAACCTGGGCTGCTTGTTGCTATTCAACTATTAGCGGCGGATCAGTGGAAAGTACCTAGAATAATAGCATCATTTAACTCTGAAGATGAGCAAAAGCTTAAAGTTAATTTTGTAGAGAGAGGTTTGGTAGCTAAATATGTAACTCCTGACCAATTAGCTAATGCTAATTTATCTGTCCCTAAGAATATGATTAGTAAACCTATAAGGGATGCTAACGGTAATATAAATACTAGGGTTCTCGGGTTAGTTTTTGACTCAGAGAGTATACTAAATCAGACTAATATTAATGTAGGGGGCGCTAATCTTTTAAAACAGGGTAACTTAGTTAACCTTGTGTCACAAGGTGGTCAAATTACATTTACTGTTAATAAACCAGAAACAGAAGAAGAGCAT
>NBNH01000289.1 GCA_004379115.1 Actinomycetales bacterium mxb001 | reverse complement strand
CTCGTTGGTGAAGGGGAAGACGGTCTGCTGGGCGACGACCTCGGACAGCGGCGGGTACGGCGTCTCCTGGCGCGGCACGCTGCGCATCGATAGGGCGGAGAACGTGCCCGTCATGCGCACGGCGATGACACCGTCGCTCGTGCCCATGAGCGAATCGATGAGTGGCGTGAGCTCGCTGCACTGCGTGCCCGCAGCCACGGTGACGCTGGACTGCGGCGCGAACTTCACGCCCTGGAAGAACGGGCTGGTGACAGCGAGTGACGCCGTCCGCGGCACGCCGTCGGTGCCGACGCGATAGACGGTGCCGCCGATGAGGATGAGCTCGCCATCGAGGTGGTCGAAGGTGCCCAGACCGATGGTGGAGTTGCCGACGACACGGGACAGCGGGAGCACACCGTCGTAGTCGGGGGTGAGCAGGTAGTCGTAGGTGCCCACCTGCTTGACCCAGCGCGCCGCATCGGGTGCTGCCTGTGAGGGCAGCGCGATGAAAGCGACGCTGACAGCGGCCAGGACGGATGCGACCACGGCCGCTAGTCGTTTGATCACGGGCACATCATGCAGGTGGCGTGCTCGCGCCCGTGTCGCGCCCCAGTTCGACCAGGCGCGCCTTGCCGGATCGCTCTGCCTGCCGCCACGGCTCGCGCAGCGCCAGGATGCCCGGGATCGAGCCAAGGGCGGCGATGAGAAGGGCGAGGATGCCGACGACGATGCCGTACGTGTCGGTCACCCACAGCAGGATCGCGAGGCCGAGGGCGGCCAGCCCCGTACCGACGAACGTCTTGATGACATCCGATCCCTTGCGGCCCATGTCGGCGGCCATGAGCCCGGTCGCCAGCAGGGGTGACAGCACGTAGAGGTTGGCCTCCTGCGCGGGAAGCCAACCCAGCGCGGCTGCCCAGTACAAGCCGGCCCAGGCGACGAGCGCGCCGAGCATGAGCGCGATCATGCCGCGCTGCCGTCCGGTCATGACGACACGGCGTTCGATGAACCACATCAGCAGCTGGGTCGTCAGGGCGGCCGCACCTACGGCGAGGAAAGCCTCCACGGAGAAGAACTCCACGATGAACAGCGCACCGATGAATCCGCCGCTGCGCAGGCCGAGGGTAAAGCGCAAGGCACCGCCGATGACGATGACGGCCACGACCGCGTAGGGCATGAGGTCGGGTGGGATGCGCTGAACAAAGGGCGCGTCATCGGTGCTCCCCGGGGGCAGGCCCTGCAGGAGGAGGAAAGCGGGCACGCACACGGCCAGGGTGATGCCGGTGACACAGGCGAGGGCAAGCATCGTCTGCGGGAAACCCTGATGCGACACGTCGTAGGCCACGAGGCCCGGAACGACAAAGGCACCAAAGGTCATGGCGATACCGAGTGGCTCGCCGAGCGAGATGTAGGGCGGCACGACCACCGCCAGGATTCCGGTCAGCGCCGCACCGACGAGCACAGCGATCGTGAACTGCCATGAGCGCGGTAGCCCGAGCACGCGCAGGATGACAGCCCGCATCACGAGCAGGGTGAGACCGGTGACCAGGGCGGTGCCGAGGATCGTGCTCCACTCGCCGGTGACGACGAGGATCGCGAGATAGCCGCCGGTCACGCTGCCGCCGCCCACTAAATGAAGGCGCGTGTACACGGCGAAGGCGGCGCCGACCGACAGGACGAGCAGCAGTCTGAAGAGAGACGGGTCCTGGAGAAGATCCATCAGATCACGTCCGAGCCGAAGAACTTCTCGCGCACGAGATCGGCCACGTACTGGTGGTTGTTCTCCATCGCGATGATGCCGATGTCCTTCGGGCGCTCACCCATGATGCGCGTTCCGGTGTCGGCAAGCCGGTCATACAGGGAGCGCTGCCCCATGCCCCACGTGCTGATGCGCACGATGCGGTCGTTGGACCAGCCACTTCGCCGGGCGACGTAGCGCACAAGTACGTCGGGCTCGCCGACGATGATGAGGCCATCGACATCGTCGGGGGTGACGCTGGCAGCGAACTGCATGGCGCGCAGCGGCCGATCCCATCGCGTGACGAGCATGCCGAACACGACCGCGCCCGGTGGCATCTGCGCCTTCGCCCCCTCGAGTGCGGGAGTGAGGCTGTCGGTGTCGTTGATCGATCCGATGTCGCGATACGTCCACGTGATGCCCTGCATCTGCGCGGATGCGGCCACCACGGGCAGCGGCTCGCTCGTCGCGGAGGCCATTCCCTCGAGGGCGGTGCGCGCATCGACGCCGGCGTACTCGGCGACGGCGGTCGCCATCGCGATGTTGTCGGGGTGCGCATTAGGTGCGATCGCCAGAACATCGGCGGGCAACGCGCGACCATCGACGATGTCAGAGGTCACATCGCGCAGGGATGCTTCGTAGGACAGGACCGCACGCGTGGTCTCACGATGCTCGGAGGTGACCAAGAGCTTCGCTCCGGGCAGAGCGAGTGATAGCGATATCGCGATCTTCTCCAGGCTCGTGCCTTCCTCCTCGAGGTGGTCCCACAGCGCATTGGTGATGACCACGACATCGGGCCTGACGATGCGGCTGCTGAGGAACTCGATGAGATCCGGCGAGACCGCCATGCACTCCAGAACGACGGCCTGGGGCTGCGGGCCCGTGCGTTTCATGTTGCGGTGCACGGTCTCGAGCACTTCGAGCACGCTCACCTGGCCCACGCGGTTGGTGCGGTATTCGTTGCCGAGGGTGTCGAGCTCGCGGGACGACGTACCCGTCATCTTGCCGATCGTCGGGATGCCACCCGCGGTCAGCGCCGCATGGATCAAACGCACCGTCGACGACTTGCCGCGAGTGCCGGTGACGAGGACGCGCAGGGGGATAGCCCATAGGGCCTTGAGTGCTCGGGTCGACCAGAGGTACCAGGTGATGAGAACAACGAGGAGCGCCGCGGTCGCCAGGGCAGCGGAGAGTGATTGCTGCGTGAGCAGATCACCCTTGGCGCGCTCGAGGATGTCCCCCACGGACGTCAGGGTCCCACGCGGGGACGGCGATCAGGCGGAGTTCATCGAGATGATCAGCGGGGCCTGCACGACCGGATCAGCGAACGTCGTGGCGAGGCCACCGGGAACGGGGACGCGCGAGGCGTAGATCTCACCGCCCGCCGCGGTGATGCGCTCCTCGATGCTGGCGAGGTCGTCGACCAGGATCACGGGCTTGATATCGGGCGGGTTGCCCGCGATGTTGCGGCCGAGAGAGAAGAAGCCACGACCGTTGCGCTCGACGGTCGTGTCACCGTCGTCATCGCGCGGCGATAAATCAAACGCCGCACAGTAGAAGTCGACGGCGGCCTGCGGATCGGGCGAGCCGTGATGGAACCACTCGGGGCGACCTGCGCCGATCGTGTCGTCGAACCCGGCGAAGAGATCGGCCTGCCAGAGGCCGAAGACCGCTCCGACGGGATCGAGGGCTACCGCCATGGCGCCGGCGCGCATCACCGTGTGGGGTCCCATGAACACCTGCCCGCCGTGCTCGCGCACGCGTGCGCCCGAGGCCTCGATGTCGTCGGTGGCGAGGTAGGTCACCCACTGTCCGCCGCCCTGCGTCTGCTGCCCGACCGCGGCGACATCGAATCCGTCGCGACGCAGCATCGTGTAGTAGCCGGTCTCGGGGCCGTTGACCTCGGCGGTCCAATCAAACGTGTCGCACAGGAACGCGACGAGTCGTTCGCGATCATCGGCGGAGGTCACCGTGATGTCGACCCAGCAGGGCTGCCCGAGATAGGCCATGCGCAGAAGGCTAGCCCTGCGTCACGCGGCGCACGACGGCATCGACCACGTTGCCCGGTGCGCTGATGAGCAGTCGGCGGTAGGGCTCATCATGGAGCTCGAGGAGCACCCCGCCCTTGTCCATGTAGATGGCGCAGAAGTCGCGCCCTTCGCGGTAGACCATGCGACCGATGAGCACGACGTGAGGGATGCCCAGGCCGGGCCAACGCCACCCGAGCACGTTGCGCCAGGTGTCGCTGATGGCGCGCGCCGAGTCGATGTGGTCCCAGGGCACCGAGAAGTCACGCTGCAGGGTCCCGAACTTCTCCCACCGACCCAGGCGCACCTGGAGTTCGGTCGGCGTGAGGACGAGGGTGGCCACCCCGTCAGTCTGCCGTGTCGCACAGGCGGGTGTCGGACCCGCCTGACATGCTCGGCGCATGGCCGGCTCGCGCAAGACCGTCGAGGTGCGCGTCGATGGCGCGCC